>CAJKFZ010000163.1 GCA_905199285.1 uncultured Ruminococcus sp. | reverse complement strand
GCGAAAAAATATGTTAATTTTTAGTAAATTCAACAATTCTTTTATCCTTGACCTTATTCTGTTATCATGTTATAATTAATCATGAACTTGTTTTCATAGAAAGGAGGCAGATCAATGAATGATTCTTTTGATTTTCTGAATGAAAAATTATATCTTATAGGAAGAGTAGTCGTCGATAAAAGCTTGCATACGCAAAGCGCAGACGAGTATTTTTTCAGCTATTTCGGCAACGATGTTACATATTCTATCCGACGTACTATCTATGACGAAGATTTTCCAAATATCCTTGAATGTATTGAAAATGTCAATGACGGAGAAATTCGCCGTACCGTTATCCGTATGAAAGGATTGAACGGATATTCACGCTATGTTCTCGCTTCTGTAAGAAAAATTTCACATATTCAGGAGCAAGAGCCACTTTTCAGCATCTCTTTCAGCGATGTTTTTTCCCTTGAAAAGCTTTCTTTGATACGTGAAAGAAAAATCTCGGAATACCGCCATATTCTCAGTCTTATAAGCGATCTTGCATTTGAATACAGCTTTGAAACGAAAAAAATCCGCATTTATATGTTCGATTGCTTCCGTGAGATCATACTCTTCGATGAGGAGCTTGAAAATTGGCGCAAAGAAGCCATAAATTCCGGATTCATCCCCCCACGTTATATTGAGACTTTCAATAGCCTGTGCCGTGATATCAAAAACGGAGTTTACCGATTTGATTACGAGCTTGAATCTTCTGTTCTGACAGGCGGAAGAACAAGAGAATTCTGTCTTTTCCGAGGTACAACCCGTTATGACGATCCTGAACATAAAAAGGTAAACGGTATCATTTCCGTAGTAAGCTCACGTCAGAAAAGCAAAGATATAAATCTTGCTCTCGAAGCAAATAAAGATTCTCTCTCCGGACTGCTCAATAAACGTGCCATAACCTCTTTTGCTATGAAAATTCTTGCTGAAAAACCTTCGTATAACATAAATCTGGTCATTGTTGATATTGATAATTTTGCTGAAATAAACAGCAGTTACGGTCATCTTTTCGGCGACGAAGTCATTTATACTATCGCCGGAATCATTAAAACTGAGATTAATACAAGAGGTCTTGCCGGAAGAATCAGCGGCAGCGGTTTCCTCATCGTTCTTGAAGATACAAGAGATGAAGAGGATCTTCGTGGTATTCTCCGTGCGATACGAACCAACACCGAGTTTGCTTTCGCCGACAGATTCGAAAACTTCCGTCTTACCTGTTCTATGGGTGCTTCAACTTATCCTGTCGACAGCTCGGATTACGATGAACTTTTTATGCAAGCGGATAAAGCTCTGTATATCGCCCAGCAGAAAGGTCAGAACCGATATGTTATCTACGATATAGAAAAGCATGGTCCTGTTGAAAAGGATATTGAAAATAAAATCGTTTTTCTCGGCGGAAAAGATAACGCAACTGAAAAACTCGGATTTGTCGGACAGCTTGCCGAAAGTCTTGTTCTTGGAAGAATTCCCGATATTTCTGTTCTTTTGGAGCAGATTCGCACTCAGTTCGCTATCGACGATATATGCGTTTTTGCCGGAAACGACATGAATCTTATTTTAAGCTGCGGAAACGCTCAATCCAAAAATGCTTCCTACCTCTTTGAAAATCGCTATACAGAGAGATTTTCCGGTGACGGCATTTTCGTTATTGACAATGTTAACGAGCTTGAGGGACGTGATGACTCCGCTTTTGCCAAGCTGACCGAGCAGAATATCGGAGGAGCAGTTCAATATCTCATGACAGAGGACAGCCTTATCAAGGGGATGATCTCCTTCTGCTATATCGGCAGATTTAAAAAATGGGCGGTTTCGGATATAAATTACCTCGCTATTATCGGAAGAACGGTTACGGCTCTTCTGAAGAAAAACGCCTACATATAAAAGAAGCTGGCTTACTTTCGTAAGTCAGCTTCAGGTTTTTTCGTCAGTCAGTGATTCCTTAAAGCATGGAGGCTCTGAGTTCCTCTCCGCTAAGTTTTGAAAGATATGCGGGAGCAATATCAAATGCGGTTTTACAGCCTGTTGCACCCTCTGCTTTGAGTCGGCTCAAAGCTCTTGCATAGCAGATAAGTACGCTTGCCGTGAATTCCGGATTTGATTCAAGTTTAAGCGAATACTCAATCATCTGATGAGTTTTTTCACCATCGCCCGTGAAGCCGCTTCTCATAACAAATCCACCGTGGGGCATTTTATTGTGAACAGCGTCAAATTCCTCTTCGGTAATGAAATTAACTGTTGTATCATATTCATCAAAGTAATTTTTCATGCCCTTGATAGTTTCTTCGATCTTAGCAAGATCTGCGCCCTCTTCTGCAACAACGTAGCACTCTCTTAAATGCTTCTGACGAGTTGTAAGCTCCGGCTGACTTCCACTGCGAACTGCGTCCATAGCCGATTCGATCGGAACAGTATACTGAATACCTCTCTTAACGCCTTCAACACGTCTTATAGCGTCGGAATGTCCCTGACTTACGCCATTGCCCCAGAATGTATAGCTCTTTCCGTTCGGAAGAATCGACTCAGCATAAAGTCTGTTGAGCGAGAAAAGTCCCGGATCCCAGCCAAGTGAAATAAGTGCAAGATGACCGTTCTCCTTTGCGGCTTTATCAACATTTGCGAAATGCTCCGGAATTCTTGCATGAGTATCGAAACTGTCGATAACGTTAAAATATTTTGCAAGCGCTGGTGTCTGCTCCGGAAGATCAGTAGCGCTTCCTCCGCAGATTATCATAACGTCAACATCGCCCTGCATTTTTTCGGCGTCGTCAAGCTTATAAACCTTTGCGTCTGCTGTCAGCGGTTTTACAGTTGAAGGCTCACGTCTTGTGAAGATGCCTGCAAGCTCCATATCGTCATTTTGTTTTATTGCAAGCTCAACGCCTTTTCCAAGATTGCCGTAGCCTGCAATTCCAATTCTGATTTTGCTCATTGAAAATTCCTCCTGAATTGATATAATTTAGAAACAACTTTATTATATCACATTTTCATTTTATTGTAAAGATTTTTTTAAAGGAGTAGAAAAATGCCAGATAAATCCACAAAAATCCGTTATACGGAGCTTATTTTTATTCTTATTACCGCATTTACGACAATTCTGATATGCTCTAAATCATCGCCCCTCTATCCGATAAACGACTGGACTGACGCCAACTGCTATATGACCGTCGGACATGCAATGCTTAAAGGAGCAATGCCCTACCGTGACCTTTTCGAGCATAAAGGTCCTGTAATTTATCTGCTCCACGCTCTTGCAGCGACCGTTTCAGACAATTCTTTTTTTGGTGTTTTTCTTATAGAAGCAGCTTTCTGTTCATGGTTTCTTTGTCTTTCGTACAAAATACTGCTGTTTAAGTGCAAATCACGTCATATCTGGGCAATTCCTCTGACAGCCGCTGTTATCTATGCTTCAAAGGCTTTCTGCCACGGTGACAGCGCCGAAGAATTTTGTATGCCGCTGATACTATGTTCGTACTTTATCGGACTAAAAGTATTTTGCGGAAAAAATGAATTATCCGACCGTGATTCGTTTTTTATCGGTATTCTCTCCGGCATAATTTTGTGGACAAAATTCACTCTGCTTGGATTTTACGCAGGATTTTTTCTAACAGCAGTTTTTTTCTATAGAAAAAATATAATAAAACTCGTAAGGATGTGTTCGCTGATAATTCTTGGAGTAGGAGCAGTTTCAATTCCGATAATCATATTCTTTGCAGCCAACGATTCGCTCCAAAGCCTTTTTGAAGTCTACTTTTATGACAATCTCTTTGTTTACAGCGGCATGGAAGAAAAATCCTCCTTACTCGAAAATCTAAAAAACGGATTCGTTTTCACCTATTCTTTCATGCCGATCGGATTCACTGCGATTTCTATAGGAATCTTGACTGCGGCGATTCAAAAGAATCGTACAGACTTGACTTATACTGTGATCACTATGCTGACCGCTTTTCTGTTTGTATTTGCAGGTCACCTCAGCTACCGCTACTATCCCCTTATTTTAGCATCATTTGTTCCCATTTCAATGGCTTCTATAATTTCGTTTGCAGAAAAAAGGGTAAAAAAAATAAAACTGCCGACTATTATCTGCTCAGGAACAGCATTTACAGTCTGTGTCGGAAGCTGTTTTCTGCTTTGTCCGAATATTTACCTTATGAAATATAAAAAAAATGAGCTTCCTCAGTATCAGTTTGCAGAGATCATTAATCAGACTGAAAATCCCACTCTTCTCAACTATGATTTTCTTGACGGAGGATTTTATCTTGCTTCGAGTATAGTTCCCAAATTCAAATATTTCTGCCGCAATAACACCGGACTTGAAACGATGCTTTCAGGTCAGCAATATTACGTTGAAAACGGTATTCCGGACTATATCGTTGCACGAAGTTCTGACGGAAATAAACCGTCGTTCTCCAATTACACCTTCGTTACGGAAAGTGAATTTTCATATTACGAAAAAAATTTTTATTATTACTTGTATAAAAGAAACCCCGATTCATGAGAATCGGGGAATTTCATTTTATAAATCTCCTGAGAAAATGTCCCTTACAGTGCTTATTATGTTGACATCATCTCCGTCTTTTTCAATTGACTCAATGGAAAATTCGTCACCCTTTATTTTAAAAATGATCTCAAGCTTATCGCCGTCACTTTTTACAACTCCTGTATATTTAACGTATCTTTCGCCGTCCTCTTTATAAGACTTCCATTTAGACTTTTTACATACGTCTTTCAGAGCATCTTCCCATGTTGTATTTGGATAAAGATTCGGATGACCGCCTTTAACACGGTATGCATCAAGATTGCTAAATCTTACTACAGCTACAATAACGATTACAAGTACGACTGCGATCGCAGTAAGCAGATTGAATTTTTTCTTTTTCTTGCCGTCAAAATCATTTATCGTAATTTCGCCGCCAAGAGCGTTAGGTTCAGATGATGAGCCTGTATTATCAGCATTATTTGCTCCGCAGTTTGCGCAGAACTGTGCACCTGCTTTCATTTCCTGTCCGCAATATTTACACTGCATAATTTTTTCTCCTTAATTATTATTTTTCTTAAACTCAATAAATTCTTCGTATGTTCCCTGTCTGTCTATACATCCGTCGGGAGTTATTTCAATAATACGGTTTGCCGTAGTCTGGAGTATCTCGTGGTCGTGGGAAGCAAGCAGAACGACTCCCTTGAAGTTCACAAGACTGTTGTTAACAGCTGTAATACTTTCAAGATCAAGATGATTGGTCGGTCTGTCGAGCATGAGAACATTTGAACCAAAAAGCATCATTCTTGAAAACATACAACGAACCTTTTCTCCTCCCGAAAGCACGTTTACAGGCTTATACACGTCGTCGCCGGAGAAAAGCATTCTTCCGAGGAATCCACGCAGATACGTTTCAGTTTCATCCTTAACCGAATACTGACGTATCCAATCAAGGATAGAAAGCTCGCAGCCATTAAAATACTCAGAGTTGTCAACAGGCATATATGAAGATGTTACCGAAACTCCCCATTTGAACGTTCCTGAATCAGGCTCTTCCTCTTCGTTAAGAATTTTGAAAAGCATGGTTATTGCCTGTTCGCTCTCACCGATAAAAGCGACCTTGTCGGTTCTTCCGAGAGTAAAGCTTACGTTATCAAGAAGCTTAACACCGTCAACCGTTTTAGTGAGTCCCTCTACCTGAAGAATATCCTTGCCAAGCTCCCTGTCCATATCGAAACCGATAAACGGGTATCTTCTGCTTGAAGCCGGGAGTTCCTCAACTGTGAGCTTTTCAATAAGCTTACGTCTTGAAGTTGCCTGATTAGACTTTGATTTATTTGCCGAAAATCTTGCGATAAAATCTTTAAGTTCCTTGATTTTTTCCTCGTTTTTCTTGTTCTGCTGCTTTATCATACGCTGAATGAGCTGACTTGATTCGTACCAGAATTCATAGTTTCCGACGTACATTTTGATTTTATTGTAGTCGATATCAACGATATGGGTGCAGACATTATTAAGAAAATGACGGTCGTGAGAAACGACGATA
>CAJKFZ010000162.1 GCA_905199285.1 uncultured Ruminococcus sp. | reverse complement strand
ATAAAAGAATATAGAAAAGAAGAGGTAATTTTCTCTACAGCAGAACATTTCATAAGGAACGGGAAGAAACTTTCTGATTTTTCAAATATGGCTATAATTATGTCTATAGACGAAGCAAAACTGAACTACTTCAACAGCGATAATGATATCATAAAAGAAGTCGCTCCCGGAAAAGTTTATCTCTCCACTTTTTTATCAAAAGATTCAGGACTTGAAATAGGAGATACTTTTCAGTTAGTATTTGGCGAAAATGAACTTACTCTTGAATTTGCCGGCATAGTAAAAGACGCATTCTTTGGCTCAGAAATGATGGCAAATCCGAGAATTATTCTGAGCCGCAGCGATTATGAAAAAATACGCTCTGATAGTTATGCCTTAAATGGCAATATCGGTGCAATTTACTATGTCAATACTGATGATATCAAAGCTCTTGAGTCGGCAGCAACTGACGGTACAAATATTATGTTTGACGGTTCTGTTTCTACTCTTAAAACGACCTATGTTATGAATATACTTACTGCCGGAATGCTTCTTGTAGTGAGTATATGCCTGATTCTTGTATCATTTGTGATTCTGAGATTTACCATAGGTTTTACTATTGCTGAGGAATTCAGAGAGATAGGGGTTATGAAAGCTGTCGGTATCAGAAATCGCTCCGTTCGTGGGATTTATTTGGTGAAATACTTTGGAATAGCAGTTATTGGAGCTATTATTGGATATACGCTTAGCGTTCCGTTTGGAAACATGATGCTTGCAAGTGTTAGCGAAAATATGGTTCTCGGCAATGAAAATTCAGTTTTGATCGGTATTCTTTGCAGTATTGCAGTTGTTGGGATCATTTTGCTCTTCTGTTGGAGCTGTACGGGAAAAATTAAGAAAATGTCTCCGATCGACGCAGTAAGAAGCGGTCAGACAGGCGAGCGTTTCCATAAAAAAGGCTTTATACATCTTGCGAAAAGCAAGCTTGGAACAACCGGTTTTCTCTCATTAAACGATGTTCTGAGCAGTCCTAAGCAGTATGGTATCATAACGATCGTTTTTGCGATCTGCATAATGCTTGTAATGATTCTTGCAAACGTAGCAAATACTCTTAACAGCGAAAAGCTTCTTTTCCTTTTAGGCACAACGGAAAGCGATGTTTATTTAAGCGATTCAACACGTATTACAGAGGTTATGAGCGGCAGCAAAACTCTTGAAGAGACGAATGATGAGATAGAAAAAATTCTTTCCGATAACGGCATGCCCGGAAAGGTTCACGTAGAATTGATGAAAAATATTCCGGTATCTTTTGAAGATACTAAAACAACAGTTATGTTTCAGCAATGCAGAGATACAAAAGCAAGCGACTATACCTTCAGCAAGGGTACGGCTCCGCAGTATGAAAATGAAATCGCATTAACAGAACCCATTGCAGAAAAACTCGGCGCAGTTATCGGCGATACTGTAAAGATGACTATAGACGGAAAAGAAAGCGAATACATTATAACAGCGTTATTCCAGAGTTTCAACCAGCTTGGTGAAGCAGGACGGCTTCATGAAAGCGTTTATATCCCTGACAGCCAAATTGCAGGATTAATGGCATTTCAGATAGATTTCGATGATGAACCTGATAAAAAAGAAATTGACAGCCGAATCGAGAAACTCAAAAGTATTTTTGGCACTGATCAAGTTTACAACGGCAAAGCTTATGTCAATGATACCACCAGAGCCTCTGACACTATAAAGCAGGTGAAAAATCTTATTCTGTTAATTTCAATTATTATTATCATTATGATAAGCGTACTTATGGAACGTTCATTTATTTCTAAAGAAAAGCCGGAAATTGCTCTTATGAAAGCGATAGGCTTCAAAAGCAGTTCGATTATTGCACATCACACAGCGAGATTCTTTATAGTAAGCATTGCGGCTTCAATAATTTCTATTATACTTTGCAAACCGCTGACCCAATTGATAGCAGATCCGATTTTCGGCATAATGGGTGCAGTAAGCGGAATCAGCTATGAAATTAATAAGATCGAGATTTTTGCGGTTTATCCTCTTGTGATTCTGGCAGCAACGCTTGCAGGAGCTTTTCTGACTGCACTTTATACAAAAACAATCAAAGCTTCGGATACTTCCGATATTGAATAAAAAGGAGAACGGTTATGAATACAATACTTGAAGTAAAAGACTTATGCAAGACCTATATCGTCAATAAAAGACAGAATAACGTGCTTCGCAATATAAGTTTCACCGTAAACGAAGGAGAAATGATAGCGGTAATGGGACCATCGGGGTCGGGAAAATCTACGCTGCTCTATACTGTTTCCGGTATGGACAAAATGACGGCAGGCGATGTATTCTTCTGCGGCAGAAATATGTCG
Source organism: uncultured Ruminococcus sp. (assembly GCA_905199285.1). Taxonomy (GTDB): domain Bacteria; phylum Bacillota; class Clostridia; order Oscillospirales; family Ruminococcaceae; genus Ruminococcus. Next base: position 3,716 of record CAJKFZ010000162.1, on the reverse strand, counting down.
GAGCTGAGCGAAAACGAACTTGCTAAAATGCGTCTTGACGATATGGGATTTATCTTTCAGCAGATGTATATGATGAAAAATTTGTCCATACTTGATAATATCATATTGCCTGCGGTAAAGTCGGATAAGATACAGGAATCAAGAAAGTCAACTGTTCAGCGTGGTCAGGATCTGATGCGAAAGCTGGGCATAATTGAAATTATGGATAATGACATAAACGAAGTTTCAGGCGGACAGCTTCAAAGAGCCTGTATCTGCCGAAGTATTATCAATAATCCTCGGATGATGTTTGCCGACGAGCCTACAGGTGCGCTTAACCGTACTTCTTCGGAGGAAGTAATGAACGAGCTGACAAAACTCAATAACGACGGAACAACTATTATGCTTGTAACTCATGATGCAAAGGTTGCAGCAAAATGTACAAGAGTGCTTTTTTTAGTTGACGGAAACATAAAAGGCGAGTATAATATTAATAGAGATCGTGCGCTTCGAGACCGCGAGCGTGATCTGAATAACTGGCTGTTGGAAATGGGTTGGTAAAATGGTTGATATACTTATCGTTGAGGATAATAAGGAGCTTTGCGGATTGCTTTGCGATTTTCTGCGTTTGGAAAATTATACTGTCAGCATTGCTGAAACAGGAGAAAAAGCCTTGTCACTGTATGAGAAATACGGGGCAAGGCTTGTCCTGCTTGACATAAATCTTCCGAAGCTTGATGGATTTGCCGTATGCAGAAAAATCAGAGAAAATGACAATACGCCTATCATTATGCTTACTGCAAGAACCGACAAAGAAGATAAGCTGAACGGAATCCTCTCAGGTGCAGACGATTATATCGAGAAACCATACGATATTGATATTCTGCTTGCAAAAATAAAAGGTATATTCAAGCGCAGGCTTTCGTTTGATGTTATTTCAGACGGCGATATTACACTGAACATTGCAGATGAAACAGTAATGAAGCGTGGACGTTCTGTTCCTGTTACTTCAAAGGAATTTGAACTTTTACGTCTGCTTATCGAAAACAAAGGGCAAATGCTGAGCAAGGATTTCATATTCAGCAGAGTATGGGGAGCTGAAAGCGAATCCGAACTTCAGACTCTTACAGTACATATAAAGTGGCTCCGGCAGAAAATTGAGGACGATCCGAAAAATCCTGTAAAGCTCCTTACAGTATGGGGCAAAGGCTATCGTTGGGAGAGCTGAAATGAAAGTTTTTGACAGATTTATTGTTACTGTGATGTTCATAATGTTTTTAGCAGTGATCTCCATAAATTTTATTGTTTTTGGCATGGCAGCAAACGATAACAAACTTTACAAGGTAGAGATAAATCGCATTGAACAAGAGCTTTCTAACGGTAATGAAGTGAATTCGGAAAACTATGATACGATTCTCGGAATTTATAAATATAACAAAACAGATAATTTTTACACTTCGAAAAACGAATATGTTATCCGGGAAATAAACAGCGAATTATATCGTATAGAGTACGACGACAGGTTCAGCAGTGATAATTTCAAGATTCCGATAGCTGTTAATATTGCATCGAGCATTATATTATTGATTACGCTTATCGTACTTTTGTATATCAGACATAATATTGTGAAACCATTCACAGAAATCAGTGATTTGCCGTATCAGCTTGCTAAAGGAAAACTTTCCGCTCCGCTCAAAGAAACCAAAAAACGCTATTTCGGAAAGTTTATATGGGGACTCGATATGCTCCGTGATGAACTTGAGAAATCTAAAATGCGTGAGCTGGAAAGAGCTAAAAAGGAAAAAACTTTTCTTATGTCCCTTTCGCACGATATAAAAACACCGCTTTCGGCTATAAAGCTCTATTCTAAGGCGATTTCAAAAGGAATATACTTCAGCAGATCAAAACAGACGGAAGCAGCGGAAAAAATTGATCTTAAAGCCGATGAGATAGAAGCATTTATAAATGAAATAATTAAAAATCTGAGCAGTGACTTTATGACGTTCGAGGTAAATCCAACTGAATTTTACCTGTCACAAGTCATTGATAAAGTTTCAGCTTACTATGCAGACAAGCTGAATTCTCTCGGAATTGAATTTCAAGTCAGCGGATATGTAAATTGTCTAATTTCAGGCGATCCGGATAAAATTGAAGAAGTTTTACAGAATATCATTGAAAATGCAGTAAAATACGGTGACGGACATTGTATATCTATTAACTTTTCTGATGAAGAGGATTGCCGTCTTATTACTATATCAAACAGTGGGTGCACTCTCCCTGATACTGAACTCACACATATTTTTGATAGTTTCTGGAGAGGATCAAATACGGGAAGCCAGCAGGGATGCGGACTGGGACTTTATATCTGCCGACAGCTTATGAACGCTATGGGCGGAGATATTTTTGCGGAAATATCAAATGATAACATGAATGTTACTATAGTATGCCGAAAGGACGTATAAGTTATCCTATGAACACAGGTTCTTAAAATTTTTATTGTTTTAGTTGCTTTTTTTGTTTGATTTGTGGTATAGTGTATTATATAATATGGAATTCAGAACGGATAATAATCTTGTGTTCCTTAACCTGATTTTTAAGGAGGAGTATTATGTTTAAGAAAATAACAGCTATTGCACTTGCCGTTACAACGTCTGTAACATCTTTTTATTCAAATAAGCAGCCTGAAATTATGTCGAACGGATGGATCTCATGGCACAGCTATTCGACGTATGACGCTCTGGACAGCGAACTTTTTGTACACGCTCCTGATGGAGAAATTGTAAAAATAGAAGGCAGTTTTATTAATCCGATGAATGCACATTTCGGAAGCCATCCGTTCGATATTATTTTTATGGCTATTGATAAAGCTGCTGATGAATGGGATATATACCGATATAATTCAATGACCGGTTTGCTTACCAATTACACCGAGAACAGCGGATTCAGAAATGAGGATCCGAAATTTTCACCTGATGGGATGCGTATAGTTTTTAAACGTGGATATTGGAGTAACGAGATCAATAATTTTGTATATAATCTTGCCGAGCTCGATCTTCAGACCAAAGAAGTTACTATGCTGACTGACGATATTTATGAGGAAGCAATGCCTTATTATTCTTCTGACGGAAACAAGATTTATTATACTATGTATAAGGACGGCTATTCTTACATTAATTGTCTTGATCGTCAAACAGGTGATATAAGCTGTGTGTATATTGAGGATGGAGTAGTATCATATTATCCTATGATGGGAGAAACTGCATTATATTTTACAAAATGGTATTCTTCGGAAAATCACTGCGATCAGATAATTCGTTTTACTGACAAAGCTGAATCTATGCCGTTTAACAGCAGTCATTTTGATTGTTCGGATCCGTTCCCCATAGGCGAAGATAAGCTTATATATTGTCATGATGCAGACGGAAACTATGATCTTTACTATTATGACGCACAGGATTCAATACCTCTTCCGTTGTTTAATACTGATAAAAATGAACTTGGAGCTGTATATTATTCTGATAACAGACTTACTGAATTAATGCATAATACTTCCAATTTTCTGCTCGGAGCTGATACGGGTATCAATAACTATGATATAGACAGCAGCGGCGATGTTGATTGCTTTGATCTTGTAATGCAGAGAAGAGCGTATTGTGATTTATACAATTAAGAACCTGTCTATATTGTACGTTTTTAGTATGATGACTGATAAATAAAATTTGCCCTCCTGTTTTGCA
>CAJKFZ010000161.1 GCA_905199285.1 uncultured Ruminococcus sp. | reverse complement strand
GTGACTTCAAAGAAATCTGTAGGAAAGCCCCAGCAATCAACCTCACGTTCAATATGAGCAAATTCACAATGGGAACAATCAGGATATTCAGGATAAACGCAATATTTAGTATCGCTCATTTTTCAACATCCTCCAAAGGTTTTAATTTTCTGCGTTCTTGTCTATGGTGACATTTTCCGCATATGTATTTATCTTCCTCATAATCGAAGAACATACAATTGACGCACTTGCCGTAATGCTCGCAGTGTTCACTGCACTTAAATTCACCGATATCAATTTCGCTTTCATCTTCAAATACTGCGCATTTTTCCGCATCCATTCTGCAAGTGAATTTTTCTCGGTAAAATATGCGTTCTTTTAGTTCTGATAGAAAATCAAGTGGAGTATATAAAGAATCATCAATAATAATTACAAAAAGACGAAAAGCAAAAAAAAGAGAAATAAAAGCAATAGGAAACATTAATAGAGGTTTTAATGCATTAAAAGATTCCTGAAATATTTTTGTAATATCATTCATTTTTCTACCTCCATATCCAATAAAATTCTTATATGATTAGTTATTTCTTTAAAAGTATCATATTGATTTATAAGGCAAGCAAGTTCTATGCAATCAGTTACGTTTACTTCTCTAAATCTTAAATGCGCTTGTCTTGTATTTATTTCATTTTTTAAACGTATATCATTATTCAATATGTATGAATATAGCAAGGTTAATTCACTTTTTTTCATTGTAAGTATCCTCCAAATTATTTTCAGCAAGGAAAGCAAGAATATTATTCGTATTAGCTTCATACTTATCTTTAATAGACTTGTATTTACTGTTAAGCTTCTTGCCCTTGCGAGAATTATTAATATCAATTAGAAACTGTTCTACACCTACTACGTCAATATATGTGCTAATAGCTCCGGAGAGCTGATTATTTACGAAGCCATACAGTTTATCAAAACTGTAGTTATCGGCAGGCTTATGAAATATACTCCGAGATTCAGCGGATTCAATGAATTTCAACCAGTAAGGCGCAATATCAAGAACAGAACTATTGCTTTGGTTATCGGTAGGAATAATATACCTTAAGTAATTATTCAATACCATGAAATACTTTTTTTCAACAGTATCCTTAAGCTTGATAAAGCCTAACGCACATTCTTTGCGTGTCTGAATTTCACAGCGCACCCAATGTTCAACGAGGTTTTCTGCGTTCTGTTCCAGACGCTTATCATATATACGAACGTACACGTTTGAACTTTTTGAACCGTGGTTAACGGCTATGCCTTTATTTCCGAAAACAACTTGCCAGTCCTTAAACCGTGAAACGAAGTTTTTAGATTGAGTTTCTCGACAAAGTAACGGTAAGTCAAGAACACCGTCAAAGTCATCATAAGCAATATCTAATCTTGTAATATTCATGGTACGCTTTTCGGCATCTTCTGAATAATTTTCAAGAATTTCGGAAAATAGTCCGTCATAATCTGAATTGCCGTATTTTTCCCATGCTCTACAGCCTTTACCGGACATTTCAACACATATGCCCATATCTTCACGACCGTTATAATGTATTGATATACCGTCAAAATAAAGGCGGTCACGATAGCCGTAAAAGCCTTTAAGATTTTCAAATTTTAAATCTTGCAAGCCGAGAAATTCAACAATTGATAGCTGACTATGAATTTTTGAGGTAAATGTTATCCAGTCATAAATTATATAATTATCGCTCATTTTTCAACAACTCCTATAAGACATTCATCATCATCGGTATTATTGTTTTTCAACAGCCGAGGAATAACGGCAGTATCAAGATATCGTTTTAAACAGTGTACGCACATAGTGCTTTTTATGATTCCGAATTGAAAATATGCAAGTTCTCTGTCTTTTCCACAAGAAGGGCAGACACCAGTTTTTACAATTGCCATAGTTATTAATACTCCTATTATTTTTATTGTAATTTAGGTTGTACCCCCCTATTAGCTACAGGGGGTAGAGCCATCGGACAATCTCCGACAGCAGTTGCGGGAAAGGGGAACCCCTGCGGGGAATCCCCTTTCCCCTCTTTTTAACGCCTTCTGCGTGTTGCTTTTTTATACGCTTTTTGTCCTTCTTTGCTTCCGTCTCCAAACGTATCAATAATGCCTTGATTTCTTAATATTTCTTCATCTGATAAATATTCCAGTTCTAACAAACCTTGTATAAGCTCTGTTGTATCGTATAAATGGCGGTAAAAATCAGTCTGAATCTTTACATAACAATCATGAACACGAGGAACATACAAAGGATTTTCAACATAAGCCTCATACTCGTCAATATCATAACACATAGCAGTAAATTTTCGGGTAAAAGGATGTGGCAGATCGCCGGAACACTCTGTAACCGTTGCTGTAATATCTCTTAATTGTTTATCCAGAAATTTAAACCTTTGGACAGTAGCAAGAATCATCATATGTCTTTTTCTGCATTGGCATAAATGCTGAAATACGGCTTTAGGAACGCTTTTTTTACCGCTTGAAAAGTCTCGGCTATTAAACAGCGTGCCTATCTCGTCAATGAGAATAAGGCTGTTTTTCGGAGCATTTAAAATATCTTCACAAGTTTTCAACGGCAAAATTTTTGTGTGTTCCGGGAAGTTGGTAAGCTTTAAGTTTGTAACAACGTGCAATTGAGGATACTTTTCACAAAGTTCATATGCTTTAATAACCATAAGACTTGTTTTTCCTTTGCCGAATTTTCCGGTATACAAATGTATTCCCCAGCCATAGAAAAGTAAACTAAGATTAAACCATATGTATACAAGAAAATCATAGAACAAATACAAAAGACGTTCAGGAAAAATACGGATATTTGCAAATAAAAGTTTAAATATATGCATTTCAACGACCTACTTTCAAAAATCCACGCATAAGCGTATACATCATTTTAACGAACCACCATATAAACCAAAGAGCAGCTAAAAACTGTAATGCCATAGTAAAGCATTCAAATTCAGTTTCTGGAACATAATCAAGATTCACCCCAAGGGATAGAAAAAGTTGATGTATTATGTTCTCTACGTTCTCCAGCATCTTCTTCAACCTCCTTTTCTTTATTTTCTTCCTCTTCTTTCAAAGGCTCGTTTAAGTCCGCTTCAAATTGCGAGGGTGTAATATGCACTTTCTCTTCTTTGTCGTGCCACTTCCGGACATCGGCAAGGAATCTGACCAATGTGCAGAACATTGAAAATACAAGCGATAAAATATACAGTGTGAAAGCAAATTTTAATAAATCTCCCATTTTTTATACCTCCATTAATTAAGTAATCTGACAACAAAACCTATTATTATACTCAATACCAAAATAGCAATAAACGCTTGAAGTATCGTAAATGAATATGGGGAAAATGTTAGACGTGTGTTCATTAGCCTTATACACAAATCTAATACAAGTTTGATATTTGAAATTTATGTAACCCCCAAATAATAGAAATAATTTTAAGCGCTGTTTTAAAACAAAAAATAAAGAAAACAAATCCGATAAAAAAGAATATATAATTGTCAAAATCAAAACGGGAAAAAGTTTTATAAAGATAATTAAAAATAATATTTCCTTGTTCTTCTGCTTTAACGGTAGGTAAGAAAAAAACAACATTAAGAACAAATTGAATAACAGGATCAATAATCATATCAAAGAGACTAGTTATTAAAGAAAATAATTGTTTTAGCTCATTTGAAAGATTCTCAACTAAAAGAGTAAAAAGAGAAATAACAAAAGCAATAGGATCAGAACCATCCATATCAATGCAACCTCCTTATAACAGCAAGAATTAAAAGAGCAATTAAAGCAAAATTAAAAACGCTCAAAAAAGAAACCGGAAAATATCCAAGAGTAGTAGAAATGAATTTGAAAAAACCTCGAATATCTGAAAGAATAGAATTATAAGAGGATGAAGAGCCAGAGGGATAATAATCGTATATATTACCGCTGGAATAATCGCCAAACTTAGAACCGGAATCAGTAATAACTAATTTATTATCATTTTTTCTATCATAATAACCTTTTAAATTATCATACATATCATTAATATTAGCATCAGGATCATAAGGAATTTGACCGTTAGAAGTAGTAGGAGAAGAACCGTCAAAAGGAGTATCAGAATCCATAGTAAAAGTGCTGCGATAAAGTTCAAAAGGATATTCTTCATTGCCTAAAAAGGTAGAATCACCAACAAAAGCTATAGGACAATCGGATTTTAAACCGTTGTAAGGATTTAATTTACAAGCTAAAACAACAACATCATATTCAACATCTTTTTTTAATTTCATTTTATCCCAGAGCAAAGGAACACCTTGAGTATCGCCAGCACCAACGAAATGCCAAGCACTAGGAGCATTAACCTTAAAAACATCGCCGTTTAGAGTAGTAAAAAACCAATTAGTAGTTACATAAGCAAAAACAGGATTATTAGAATAAAAACGACCGTTAGCATAACCGTCATTTTTTACTTTATCACCTAATAAAATATCTTCATAATTAATTTTCTCGCCTTTATTAACGATAAAAAAGGCATACTGATAATCACGAGAACTTTTATTTTTAACATAAAGTTGCAAATAAGGATAATCATATTTTGTGCCGTCCATTTCAACAGTTTTAGAAACTTTTCCATTTAGTTCCGGAGTGATTTCAACAGTTAAATCCCCCGAATCAGCTTCAAACATATTAGTCTCAAAAACATTGAATGAAAAACCGTCAGTTATGTATGAAACTTGTTCGCCGTTGTCTCGAACTCTAAATAGCTCATTGGTGTTTGAATCAAAGATAATAGTTTTTAAAACATCATGGGACATAACACCGGATTTAAAATCATAATCGGGCAACGAATCATGTTCTACAGCAAAAAAGCTATAACCAGAAGAACCAAGAAATTTAATAGTATATACTCCGTTATCTTCTTCAACACTTATTTCATCATCATAGTAAATGAATTTTGTTTCTATTTGGTATTTATCATCATCTTTAATTCGATAAGTGTTATACCAGAAATAATATTTAGGATTTCTGGAAACTTCAAGAAGATTGTCCAAAGGGTGAACCATAAAAGAAGCACCCTCATAAGATTCTGCCGGAGTATCCAAATAATTAGCAGCATGAACCGGAATTATTGACAAACTCGAAAGAACAAGACAGAACACAACCGGAATTATTAACAATATTTTTTTCAATAAAAAACCTCCTAACTAAAAGTCAGGAGGAAAGAACCGGAAGCTTTGGCAGTCTGCCCCCTGCCCTTTTTTATTATAAATAGAAAATTAGCGAATATGGATAACACGTCTGAAAAGTCCAATACCGGCACCGGCAAGAGCGATACCGACAAATGCCATAGCAACAGCGTTATCAGTTACCATTGAAACGGCATTAGTAAAAACAGTACTTACGTTAGCAAGTGCGCTCGCAATCATGTTTGTAGCTCCTTCCATATTAAAATACACTCCTTTCGGAAATTTTATTAAACAGCCATTAAGCTGTTTTAAACTACTGTAAAGCCCTTAAACCTACAACAGCAAGTTCACCGTTTCTCGGTGCGTACTGAATTTCAACAGGCTTATTGATAAGAGATTTTAAGCGTTCGTTTACGCTTTTTTCATCGTCAGGAACTTTAAGCATTTGAGCTAAAGCAGTTCTTTTCAACGTCTCGTCAAAAGGTGAAAAGCCAATATGAGAATCATCAACACCCAAATCAGTAATAAAATAGATTATTCTCTTTGAGTATTCAACAAGCTCCCCAGTGTCTTTACTTGGAAAGCTTCCGGCTTTGATTTCAAAGCCTGTAAGTATTGTCTGTGGCATATTTTTTCCTTTCTCCCCGATTATCTCCGAGGATACAATATTTTATTTATATCAACTGCACGGCAGTTAATAAACGTAATGTTAAAAAGATTCAAGAAAAATTAAAATAGATAATAAAGAATTAAGCTTATTAATAATAACGTTATTAGCAACAATTATTTCTTCATTCCCAGAGATTAGGGTAGATGTGCGTTTAAAAGAAGAACGTTTCATAAACTCTATATGATTATATAAACTGGAATTTTGTGATTCCAAAAGTTCAATAATATGAGCAACTTCCATAGGTTCAAGAGGAATTTTGTTTTCAAC
>CAJKFZ010000160.1 GCA_905199285.1 uncultured Ruminococcus sp. | reverse complement strand
CTGGGTTCGTTATTACGTATTCCTTGTTTTTTAGATCAAAATGTCCGTAGTGCATTGTAATAATTCCTTTCTGTTTTAATTTAAGGTAATTGAATAATCACTGTTATACATTTTTCTAATCTGCTCAATACGATTATACTGCTCGCCGATGCAGAATTCTTTTGACCAGATCATATAGTACGCCCATGGTGTGTGCGACTTTTCCAGTATATCAATATCCGGCATATAGCCTACTTCTGCAAGTGCAGCAACTTTGTTTTTCGTAATTTCAGCGATCAGCTTTTCATAATATTCATGATAATCAGTCGCAGAATATTCAGACAGATAAATATCCACTGAGATGATATCTACATATTCGTCCCCCGGATAGCCCTCTTTTAGGTGACAATTCCATACCCATATCAGATTGTTGAGTTTGTGAACATTTGTATAATAATCAAACATCAGCTTATACAGTTCACGAGCTGTTGCCGAACCTTTCGCTCCCCACCAGAACCAATCCCCATAAGATTCATGGAACGGACGCCACAAAACAGGAATATCCGCTTCCTGAAATTTTTTCAGCAGTTCTGCAATCACGTCCATATCATGGAAAAACGCTTTTCGCTCCGGTGTATTCTCAAGCAGAATACGAGCGGCATTAAAATCCGTATTTTTGGCATAAAAGCTCTTATCGTGTCCACCAATGGGTGAAAACCAGTGAAATGTAAATGTAATAATTCCGTCGTTTTCTTTTGCCCATTTCAAGGCAGTATCCACTGTGCCGCGATTCTCATAAATCTCAGTCAGACAAGGCCCATCTGCATCATCGTAATTGATATTGGGTGAATAAGAAAGCAATTCAAATCCTCTGAGTTTCGGCTGTTTTCCTGTGATTTTCTTGATATAGGAAATTTCCTCCATAGGATTGGTCTGCGTATGCTGACCTGTAATTATTTTTTTTCCTGCAATATCCGAAAGATAATTCAGCAGTTCCTTTGCCTTGGGTGTTGCATTATGATTAGCTGTATTCTGCATAATAATTCCTCCTTATCATTATGAAACCTGTGATAAACGCTGTATCATTTCCATGCACATTCTTCCGTTATGATACGGACATTTCCACGGATGCACAAGCGCCTGCCCGGAATCCGGCAGATTATCAGCAGGAATGCTTTCTATCCATTCGCCGCTTCTGGAATCAATAACATGATTCTGAATAAATTCCCAGATTTTTTCAGCTGTGTGCAGATACTCTGCTTTCTGCGGATTTTTCTGATAAACGTTGTAGAATCCTACTACAGACTCTGCTTGAACCCACCAAATCTTCTGACTATCGATGCGATCACCCTCACGCTCGTTATTCAAAGCATTCTGACGCTTATCAAAGGCATTGCGATATGCGGCTTCTGCAAGTCCATTTATCATCGGCTGCATTTCCTTTTGATATGCTTTATCTTCAAGAACACTGCATCCGCGGTCAATAAGCCATGATGTTTCGATATCATGTCCAAAGGATTCGAGATCAATCAAAGAGTGATAATCCAAATCAAAGAAAACATCACAAATCTGTTTTTCCGAGTTGTATATTTTCTTTTCAAACAAACGCAGTATACTGCGAATAGAATCGCCTACTTCATAAAACGGGTCTGCACGATACAGTTCAGAATACGCCTCAAGAACGTGCAGCAGCGTATTCATGGTACGTTCTGCAAGAACGCCGTTTTCGGAAAGTTTTTCGTTGGACGACGGAGTAAAATCACGTCTGAACGCTTCAAAATAACCCTTGCTATCTCGGCACTTTTCCTCAATCACACGATAAAACACATAGGCAAGATTCAGAGCTTCTTTTCTGCCGCTTGCCCGATAATATGCCGACAGGGCATAAATTGCAAATGCCTGATTGTACGTGTGCTTTGTATCATCGCATACAGTACCATCATAGTTTACAGACCAATAAACACCGCCATATTGGGAATCAAAGCAGTGATCCACAAGAAATCTGTAAGCGTGATCTGCCATTTCAAGCAGTTCGGGTTTACGAAGAAGCTGATATGCCGAAGCATAAAACCACAATATTCTGCTGTTGAGAATAACTCCTTTTACGCTTTTCATGTCCGGATTTCCCTCGGCATCTGCGTAACCGTAGAAACCACCGTTTATTTCATCTTTCATTTTGTTCCAGAACGGAATCAGATCGTTTTCCAGATGTTCCTTAAATACCTTCGCTTCCATAATCAAAATATCCTTTCACTGTATAGTTCAGTCTGATTACAAGGTAAGCCGGCTCTTGCTGTATCAAACGTCATGTTTGCTTTCGATGATTACATTATACGCTTCATCTTTTCATCTTTCTATGAAAAAGAGAAGAAAAAATTGTATAAATCTATTATTTCGGATTGACTTTCCTGCTCGATTGCTGTACAATAGTAATGGGAGGGAAATGATATGCAGTTATTTGAATATATTGATATTCTGAAAAAACCTTACGATATTTTTTACACCGATTCTGTTAATTCTCCGCTTCACTGGCATTACTACAGTGAGATAATTTATATGACCAAGGGTTCCGTTACAATTACCTGCAACAATCGAAAAACCATTCTAAAAGAAGGCGATTTATGTTATATTTACCCGCTACAGCTTCATGAATTCTCAAAAGCACAGGATACAGAAGTTCAGTATGCTGTGTTGAAATTCGATATTCATACGATCAATATCCCACAAGCATATATCTCGAAATTCTATGATATCTTTACCCGAAGAACACAGGAAACCGACTTCTGTATGATAATAGACGGAAATCACTTAAACAGAGCCTGTATCGAATCTCTGATTTGTCATACTATTCAGGAATATACAGACAAAAAAGATTTTTATGCATTGCAGGTTCAATCCAATATTTATACGCTGTTGATAGAATTTGCAAGAAAAACTGAAAAAGAAATCATTACTTCAAAAGAAAATCACACCGATACAGATTTTTCGTTTTATCATATTCTGGAATATATTGATACACATTCCGGAGAACCGCTGGAGATTCATGAACTGGCAGAAATGTGTCACATGAGCTATTCTCATTTTGCAAAACTATTCCGTGAAAATTACGGTCGCTCCTGCAAAGAATATATTACCTACATCAGATTGAATAAAGCACAGGACTTGCTTTTTCATACAGATTATGACCTGAATTTTATTGCGCAAGAAACAGGATTCTTTGATTGTAGTCATTTTATTCGAACTTATAAGAAATGGAAAGGCATTACGCCTAAGCAGGAAAGATTGAAACTAACTTAAACAAATAATAATTAATAAAAAAACTGCCGCACCAATGTACGGCAGTTTCTGTATTTATTTTGTTCTCAGATTTTATTATTCGTTATTGCTAAGAAGTATATTTTGTATTTCTAATGCGTCAGCGTTTGTTACACCATCGCCGGTACAATAAATATCTGCATTGTACAGTCCTTTTTCAGTAATATGCGTAGGGTCTGAACCGTTGAGTCCGAATTTATCCGGATTGGAATTTGACTGCATTATTAAAACGGCATCCGACATATTTAGGGTTCCGTCACAATTAGCATCGCCTGAACGCTCATCAGAAGGATCTAAATAATCATTTTTTTCATCCTCTGTAGATTTTTCAGAATTTTCAGCTAAAAGAGCCATTGTCTTATTGTAATTATAAGTAATGCTTTCTCCGTTATAACGATCAAGATCAACATTTTTTCCGGATTCTTCCGAAAGTTTATTTACATAAGCTTGGAAATCAGAATCAAAATTTTGAGATATATCAGGAGCATTGATCAGAACATATATCTGAACAATAGTCAGATCATAAATATCACCGCTTGTTCCATTTTCGCTATAGTCGCAGTTTTCCGCAATATTACGCCATACTTCATCCGGAAGAATGCTATCCTCACAACTTGTATCATTGAGAATATCATCAAAATAGATAAGAGTATCGAAATAATCATAATAGTCAATTGCACCATCCATATTTACATCCGGATGAGAATTTTCAACAAATTTAAATTCCTCTGAATTTCTATCGCAATATTTATTTAACAAATCATAATCTATGAAGTAACTGTCCATATCCAGTTCTCTTATAGATGCATACAGATAAATAAACCAACTCAACGTCTCAAAATTATACTCAGGACGATACATATTAAAATACTCATCATTAAGCATTTGGGCAGAATATTGACTTTGAGAGAAACAATAGGATATCAAATCATTTAAAATATGATAGTGAACATCATGATTTGTTACTTCAGCATATCGTGGAATTGTTAAAAGCCTATCAATTTGTTCCATTGCGGTAGGCGTCAAATGTGATTCATCAAGATTCGAACGATTTCCATTGCTGTCTGTTAAAATATACTGATATATATAAAAATCACATACGTCAAGAATATCAAAAGTACCATCGCCGTTCATATCCGGATTAAAATCGCCTCTGTCTGCTAAATCTTCCAATATTTTATAGTAAGCATGATAGCTCTCAACACACCAATCATAACTAAAAATAAAATTATAATTTACTTTTTCCAGGCCAGCCCATACTTCGCTTTCCGTAGAAAAATACTCATATTTTATCGGATAATACAGAATAAAGTATTTACCCAATAAACTGGCATCGTCAATATCAACAGTTCCGTCAGAATTATAATCTGCATTTTCCATACAGTTTTTTACTATCTGCTCGTCTATAGTACGATAAGGCGAAAAACGATCAGTAATACGATTAAGCAGATAAACATCAACGATATCAAAAACCCCGTTGTTGTCCAGATCAAAGTTAAAGTCGCTGTTTTCCATAGACTTTATAACTTCTTTATCCTTTTCAGAAACCCAATACCATGGAGTGGTGTTTTCAGCGGCATAAGCCGGGCTTGATATAGCTGAGCCCATGATAGTAAGGGCTGAAGCCATAGTTATAAGTTTTTTCATATAGTAACCCCTTTCCTCAAAAGATTCGCCATTATTAGATTCATGATCATTATCGATGTTATCATTATTTTCCGGAGGTTTATCATCTCCGACATTATTGTTATTATCTGCCGGATTATTTTCATTTTCCGAATCCAATCTGCTCGGATTTTCCGGCATAGCAGTTGTTTGCGGAATTGAATCATGTTCCGTGCCGATATCTTGTGAACTCATCGACATGATCGTAGTTGTTTCAATTGGCGAAAACATTGTTGTTAATGCATTTGTTTGAGTTGTTTTTGTACTTTCAGATAAAGCCGACGTGGAGGTGGTTATAAATGATTCAGACTTTTCAGAAACTGCGGTCGTTACCTGAGATTCTGTCGAAGGAATAATGCCATAATTTTTGTTGCGTTCAAGCTTAGGTTCTGATTTAACATCAGCGCATATTCCGAGAATGATCGACGCAGCAACGGCAGACGAGATAATTCTTATCAACCCTCTATGCTTTTTAACAGGCTTTATTTGCTGATTTGACAGGAGTGTATCCATTTTATCTTCAAAATCCGATGAAAACTGATAATCAGGAATTTCCTGACTCAACATCTCATCATAAGATTCATAAAGCTGAGCCTCTAAGGCTTTTTTTAAAATATCCTTACTCATGATTTTTCTCCTATCTCAAGCTGTTTTGCGAGCGATGATTTAGCACGCTGAATACGTTTATAAGCATTATCGCCTGATATATTCAGTATATCTGATATTTCCTTCACCGAGTATCCATAAACGTAGCGAAGCATAAGAATATCCCTGTATTCATCTTTCATCTGTTTTATAACACTCACAACGGAATCAAAGGAATAGCTGTCGATGCTGACCGCTCCGGAGATCTCTTCCGGACATTCAACAGATGTTATTCGTTTATTTTCCCTGTATTTATCCACTGCGGCGTTTCTAACTATTATAACGAGCAGCGAAGTTAATTTTGGACATTCAAGCTTAGAAATTTTCGGAAAAATTTTTGAAGCTCTGAAAAAAGCCTCGGAAACGCAGTCTTCTGCATCGCTGAAATTATTAAGTATCTTCATTGCAGTATGCATCATAATTTTTCTATTGCTCATATACATTTCATCAAATGACATATGATTTGCAGATTCCTGCGATGCAGACCGCCATATTTCCAATTTCCCCTCCCCTCTCTTAAC
>CAJKFZ010000159.1 GCA_905199285.1 uncultured Ruminococcus sp. | reverse complement strand
ATTCTGGTAAAATGTTAATAGCAAAGGAGGCTGAATCATGGCTGCTAATATTAAATCAAATCCAAACGATTTCCCGCTGTATCTTTTTTATCAGGGAAAGAATTACGAGGCTTATAAATTTTTCGGAGTTCACAGCGTAAAAAAGGGCAGAGGACGTTCATTCATTTTCAGAGTTTGGGCTCCTAATGCATCAGGCGTTTCCGTTGTCGGCGATTTTAACGAGTGGGATAAATCTAAAAATCCTATGAAACTTATTGCAGACGGCGTTTGGGAAGCTGAGATACCCAAGCTTCAGCAGTTTGACGCATATAAATACAGCATTGAAACAAGGGATGGAAGAACTCTTCTTAAATCCGATCCATACGGCGCACATTTTGAAACACGTCCGGGAACTGCTTCTAAAATTTACGAAAGCAGCTATAAGTGGAACGATAAAGAATGGTATGATGAAAAAAAGAAAAAGAGTATATATAAAAGTCCTGTAAACGTTTATGAGGTGCATTTAAGTTCTTGGAAATCAAACGGCGAGGGTACGTTCCTTGATTATATTACTTTTGCAAATGAAATAATTCCATATATTAAAAAGATGTCATATACTCATGTCGAATTCATGCCGCTTACGGAATATCCTTTCGACGGTTCATGGGGATATCAGGTTACAGGATATTTTGCGCCTACTTCACGATACGGAACTCCTGACGATTTCAGAAAAATGGTCGATATGTTCCATGAGGCGGGCATCGGAGTTATCCTGGACTGGGTTCCGGCACATTTTCCTAAAGATGGTGCTGGTCTTTATGAATTCGACGGCACTTGTTGTTATGAATATACAGACGAACGCAAGAGAGAACATAAATCATGGGGAACAAGAGTTTTTGACTACGGTAAGGCTGAGGTCTGCTCGTTCCTTATTTCAAGCGCTAATTATTGGTTCGACGAGTTCCATGTGGACGGCTTGAGAGTTGACGCTGTCGCTTCAATGCTCTATCTCGATTATGACAGACGTGACGGCGAATGGTGCGCAAATGTCTATGGCGGAAACGAGAATCTTGAAGCTGTAGCTTTCCTCAAGCATCTTAATGAAGCAGTTTTTGCAAAGCATCCGGATGCTCTTATGATAGCTGAGGAATCAACGGCTTGGCCTCTTGTGACCAAACCGACTGATATCGGCGGTCTTGGATTCAATTTCAAGTGGAACATGGGCTGGATGAACGATATGCTCAGTTATATGTCGCTCGATCCTATTTACCGCTCGTTCAACCACGATAAGCTCACTTTTTCTTTCTTCTACGCTTTTTCCGAGAACTATATACTTCCTATTTCTCATGATGAGGTCGTATATGGAAAATGCTCGATGATAAATAAAATGCCCGGCGATTATGATCAGAAATTTGCTTCTTACAGAGCTTTTCTTGCCTACATGATGGCTCATCCTGGAAAGAAGCTTCTCTTCATGGGTCAGGAATTCGCTCAGATGAACGAATGGAATTATCAGTCTCAGCTCGATTGGAATCTGCTTGAGTTTGATTCGCACAAAAATCTTCTTAAATTCTCGGAAAAGCTGAATAAATTCTATGCTGAAAATTCTCCTCTTTGGCAGAATGACGATTCATGGAGCGGTTTCAGCTGGATCTCTAATGACGATTACAAGCAGAGTGTTATTGCTTTCAGACGTATTGACGACAACGAAGAAGAAGTTATCGCTGTTTGCAATTTCGTTCCCGTTGAACGCAGAGATTACCGTATCGGCGTTCCTTATAAGGGAAGATACAAGCTCGTTTTCAATACTGATGCCGAGGAGTTTGGAGGTTCGGGAATTACTGAAAAAACATTCAAAACTCTCGGTGAGGGTATGCACGGGCTGGATGAGAGTATTTCTATGACTCTTGCTCCGCTTTCAGTGATTTATCTGAAATATGCTCCGGTAAAAAAGAGAACTCCTAAAACGGAAAAAACAATCGAAAAAAAGACGGTTAAGAAAACAAAGGCTGTTTCCAAGGCAAAAGAACCTGCTAAGGACGAATAATCTCAGTTCAAAATTATTAAAATAATTTCATAAACCTGTTCAATAACCGGAAATACTGATGATACAGTATTTTCAGGTTATTGAACACGACTTATACAACATCGGAAAATTTGCAGTATTCTGCGCTTTTTCCTGATTCAGGAGGAATAATATGTATACAAAAAAGAGAGTCGTTGCTATGCTCCTTGCAGGCGGTCAGGGAAGCAGACTTTATGCTCTGACTAAAAATGTTGCCAAGCCGGCAGTTCCATATGGCGGAAAATATCGTCTTATTGACTTCCCACTTTCAAACTGTACAAATTCAGGTATTGATACAGTAGGTGTTCTTACACAGTATCAGCCTCTCGTACTTAATGAGTATATCGGAAACGGACAGCCATGGGATCTCGATAAAATGAACGGAGGAGTTCATGTTCTTCCGCCTTACGAAACTCAGGCAGGCGCTTCGTGGTATGAGGGTACGGCTAATGCTATTTACCAGAATATCAGATTTATCGAAAGATATAATCCTGAATATGTAGTTGTTCTCGGCGGCGACCATATATATAAAATGGACTATTCAAAAATGGTCGATTTCCATGTTGCCAACAATGCTGATTGTACTATTTCTGTTATTGATGTTCCAAAGGCTGAGGCTTCACGTTTCGGTATCATGATATGCGATGACCAGAATCAGGTTATCGATTTTGTCGAAAAGCCAAAGGAGCCGAAGTCTACTCTTGCTTCAATGGGAATTTATGTGTTTAGCTGGGAGAAGCTTCGTAAATATCTTATCGAAAATGAAGAGGACGCTAATGCTAAGCGTGAAAGAGGCGAGGCATGGTCGAAAGATTTCGGTAAGGATATTATTACCTCTATGCTTCGTGATAAACAGCGTCTTTTTGCTTATGAATTTGAAGGCTACTGGAAGGACGTTGGAACTCTCGATTCCCTCTGGGAAGCTAATATGGATCTTCTCAGCCCAAGTGTTCCGCTTGATCTTTATGACCCAAGCTGGAAGATCTATTCAAGAAATAATAATATGCCGCCGCAGTATATCGGCGATAACGCAAATATAGAAAATTCTATGATTTCTGAAGGAAGCATGATCGACGGTACTGTCGATTTCTCAATTGTTTTCTCCGGCGTTACCATTGAAGAAGGCGCAACTGTTAATTACAGTATCCTTATGCCAGGAGCTGTTATTAAATCCGGCGCAGTTGTTGAATATGCAATAGTTGGCGAGGATACCGTGATCGAAAGCGGCGCAAGGATAGGAACAAGTCCTGAAAACGTTGAAAACAGAGACGACTGGAGCATTGCTGTTGTTGGACATAACGTTACCGTTTCCGAAAATAAGGTTGTTGAGCCGAAACAGATAATCGGCGAAAGTATCTGATTGGAGGAGTTTTAGTATGAGTGTTAATTATAATGTTTTAGGACTTATTTTCGCAAGTATGCACGATTCTTACGTAAGCGAACTTACAAAGCAGAGAACTATGGGTTCGATACCTTTTGGCGGTCGTTATCGTCTTATTGATTTTCCGCTTTCAAATATGGTAAATTCAAGTGTTTCAGAAGTTGGAGTTATCACAAAATCCAACTACGGCTCTCTTCTTGATCACCTCGGTTCAGGCCGTGACTGGGATCTTTCCCGTAAAAAGGGCGGACTGCATCTTCTTCCTCCTTACAGTCAGACCGGAGGTATTTATAAGGGCAGACTCGACGCTCTCAGCAATGTATGGAGCTTTGTTGAGCATTCAAGCGCTAAGTATGTTATAATGGCGAACTGCGATGTCATTACTACTATCGACTTCGATCCGATTCTCAAGCAGCACATGAAGTCTGAGGCTGATATTACTCTTATCTACGGTAAAGCTCATTATGACTGCGAGAAAAATGCAAGCTCAACTGTTCTTGAATTCGATGAAAACAGCCGTCTGAAGGACGTACTTGTAACTCCTCAGATCTCAGGCGAGTGCAACGTTTGGATGGAAATGCTCATTATCAGTAAAGAATTCCTCAAGAAGATCGTTTTCGATGCGGCAAGCAGAAATCGGTTCAGCTTTACCCGTGAGATACTTCAGGGCAAAAAAGACGAATATAATATCATGGGTTACGAGCATAAGGATTTCTTTACCAGAATCGACAGCATTGAAAATTATTATCTTGCAAACAAGATGCTTCTCGATACTCAAAAGAGAAATGCTCTTTTCAAGAAGGAAATGCCTATTTATACAAAAATCGGCGATAACGGACCTGTTAAATACGGTCTTGAATCAAACATCAAGGATTCTCTTATTGCAGACGGCTGTGTAATTGAGGGAACTGTTGAAAATTCTATCCTTTTCAGAGGCGTTAAGGTTGGAAAGGGCACAGTTGTTAAAAATTCCGTATTGCTTCAGGGTACTAAGATCGGCAATAATGCAAGTGTAACATCTATTATTACTGATAAAAATGTCGAAATAAGCGATGAAAAGGTTCTTACAGGTTCTGAAACATATCCGCTTTATATCGGAAAAAACGGAAAGATATAACGGCGGTGAAAAATTTATGAAGATACTTTTTGCCGCCAGCGAGGCTGTACCATTTGCAGCCTCTGGCGGTCTTGCCGATGTAATAGGCTCTCTTCCAAAGGCCATTAAGGCTAATGGTCACGATTGTCGTATCGTTATTCCTCTATATAAAGCTATAAAACCTGAATTAAGAGCAAAGTTGAAATTTATTACAAATATCACTGTTGACGTTTCGTGGCGCAAGCAATATTGCGGAATTTTCAGTGCGAAGCTTGATGGAGTTACATATTATTTTATAGATAATGAGTATTATTTCTCCAGAGATGGTCTTTACGGTTTTTACGATGACTGCGAACGTTTTGTTTTTTTCGACAGGGCTGTTTTGGAAATGCTTAAATATATTGATTTTACACCGGATATTATCAACTGCAATGATTGGCAGACTGCTCTTATACCTGTTTATTATAACATTTATTATAAATATCAGCAGGGATATGATGGAATCAAGACGGTTTATACTATACATAATATAGAATATCAGGGCAGATACGGAAAAGAAGTTCTGTCTGAGATTATGGGAATACCTGCGTATAATGCCAATTTGCTCGATTATGACGGTTATGTTAACATGATGAAGGGCGCTATTGAAGCGGCAGATATGGTTACAACTGTTAGTCCGAGCTATGCGTGGGAGATTCTTGACCCGTGGTATGCTCATGGGCTGGATAGGATTCTTGTTACGAAGCAGTACAAATTGAGAGGAATTCTCAACGGAATTGATATGGATGTATATAATCCGGAAACTGATCCTGCTATTGCTGGACATTTTTCTGCGGACGATATTTCAGGTAAAATCGAATGTAAAAAAGCGCTTATCAGTGAACTGGGACTTATTGATGATGATGAGCCGATTATCGGAATTGTGACACGTTTTGTAGATCACAAGGGAATCGGTCTTGTTCGTTATGCCTTTGAGGAAATGGTTGGTATGGGAATCAAGTTTGCTATCCTTGGAAGCGGAGAGAGAATGTATGAAGAATTTTTCCGTGAAATGGCAGCAAGATACCCTGATAGGGTTTCGGTAACTCTGGGATTTGTTCCGGAGCTTTCTCATAAAATTTATGCTGGAGCTGATATGTTCCTTATGCCTTCAAAGAGCGAGCCGTGTGGACTTGCACAAATGATTGCAATGAGATATGGAACTATTCCGATCGTTCGTGAAACAGGTGGACTTCGTGATTCTGTTCGTGATAACGGTGGAGAAAACGGCAACGGATTTACGTTTAAAACTTGTAATGCTGATGATATGCTTAATGCAGTTAAAAGGGCTAAAAGTGATTTTGAGGATAAGAAAACATGGAAAAAGCTTGTTCAGCGTTCCATGAGATGCGATTTTAGCTGGAAGGCATCAGCTGAGGTGTACATTGATATTTATAAAGACTTAATTAAATCTCACTAAAAAGAGACACCGTCTGAAAAGGCGGTGTTTTTGCATATAATAGGGGGAGTAAAAGAGAGTGGAGGAAGATTTGTTACTTTTCAACATAAATATGTTAAAAAAGTTAAAAAAGATATAGTTGACAAAGATGAAAAAAGGTGCTATAATGATAA
>CAJKFZ010000158.1 GCA_905199285.1 uncultured Ruminococcus sp. | reverse complement strand
AGAAAATGGCGGATTTTTCACAAATCCACCTATCATTAAACATTCCCAATGGCAACAGAAATAATCTCTGAAATCAAAACAGGATACTTTGTTAGCAAATTATAAATCTTATCATCAAATTGTATGGTTATACCATCACGATGAGGCGTAAGTCCCGTTAGCTTTGACAAATGCTTATCAAAGCCATATTTTGTCGAAACCAGTATGAGTCGGTCGCTGGTCACATAAAACATAGCCGGAGTATTCTCAACCGTATCAGCCCGTACAACCTGATTCTGGCTCTGCCCGAACCTTGCATAACCACTTTTTGAAATTTTCGAACTCATTCCATACGAATTTCTCACACTGCCAACAACAACATTTTTAGTTTTGGTGACTTCAACCTTACCGCAATAATGACAAATTTCTCCCTTTTTCAGTACAATATTATTACCTTTCACATTCGGAAGAGTTTTATTGACACCATCCTGAATAACTCCACGGGAAATATCGAATAACAAAAAATTTCTCTCAACCTTTTGAATAACAGAAAGTCTTTTCCTGTCATGATGACTGAGGGGAACTTCGGTTTCACATATTTTAGATTTAGGTTCAATAATTTCTTTTTCAGCAGCGTTTTCGGAAGGATCCATCTCTGTATCCTCTTTCTTATTTTCCTCAGGTATATTCTCTTTACGCTTATACATCCCTGCCTTCATATAACTCAAATCTAAAAATTCACAGTATTTTTTCAATTCATGTATAAGATTCCTGCCATTTTCCAAATCATTCTCTTTAAAAATATCTATAATACTATCTGAACGATTGGGCAATGAAAATATGATCGTTAACATCTTGTTTTTAAAAATATCCGAATTTTCTCTTGTATGCAAAATTATAACCTTATTCACTAAATCATTGTAGATAATTTTCTTCTTTCTAATAATCGTCAATTTATCGTCTTCAAGAAGATAAGTAATGTGGCTTTTATTATTTACGACTTCATATCTCAACGTACTTCCCTCCTAAAAATTATGGAGAATGACATAAAATCATTCTCCATAAAGTTATTTTTCAATATTAGCCCATTACAACTTCAACTTCGTGAACGCCGCCGTCAGCAACAGGGATAACATTTCCGTCAACAGCCTTGCCGTCAACAGTCATGCTCTTAACACCCTTGCAAACGTGGTCAGGGTTCTTAACAGTGATGTTGTATGTAGCGCCACGGAACTTTCTTGTAGCAGTAAGTCCGTCCCACTCGTGAGGAATGGAAGGATCTATCTTCAGACCGTCGAAATCGGCCTGTAAACCGAGGATATACTGCGAAATAGCAACCATGTTCCAAGCAGCAGTACCTGTAAGCCAGGAGTTCTTGCCCTCACCAAATCTGCTTGCGTCCTTACCTGCGATCATCTGACCGTATACATAAGGCTCAGTCTTGTGGAGATCGGAGATTTCCTCATTGAAAGCAGGAGCGATCTTGCTGTAGTACTCGAAAGCCTTGTCGCCACGGCCTGCATAAGCCTCAGCGCAGATTATCCAAGCATTGTTGTGAGTGAAGATACCTGCATTCTCCTTGTATCCGCCCGGATATGTGGAAATTTCGCCGTACTGGATATAGTACTTAGTGAAAGCAGGATTATTGAGAACAAGACCGTACTGAGTGTTGAGGTACTTGTCGATAGCGTTGAGAGTCTTGATGTCAGCGCCCTCTTCCTTACCGATCTCGGACATAACAGCGAAGCCCTGCGGTTCGATGAAGATTTTGCCCTCTTCGCATTCCTTTGAACCCATCTTAGCGCCTGTAGAATCATAAGCTCTGATGAACCAATCGCCGTCGAAAGCGGATTCCATAACATTCTTCTTCATCTTGTCGATCTCAGCCTGAGCAGCCTCAGCCTCAGCGTCCTTACCGAGGTGTTTGAGGATAGCAACATAGTTCGGACCGGCATATGTAAACAGAGTAGCAACCATAACGGACTCAGCGATCTTAGAGTAGCCGCCCTCAGCAGCAAACTTCGGATTTGTGTAAGTCTGGAAGCTCTCACCGGGAGTGTCGGAATAGCATGAAAGGTTGATACAGTCGTTCCAGTCAGCTCTCATAGCAAGCGGGAGACCGTGAGGTCCGAGGTTATTAACGATCTTATAGAAAGAAACCTTGAGGTGATCGAGCATAGGCTGAGCCTTAGACCCGTCGTTATCGTAAGGAACCATTTCATCGAGGATAGACCAGTCGCCTGTTTCCTTGATATAAGCGGAAACGGAAAGAATCATCCACAGCGGATCGTCGGAGAAGTCGCCGCCGATATCGGAGTTGCCCTTCTTAGTAAGAGGCTGATACTGGTGGTAGCATCCGCCGTCAGGGAGCTGAGTTGAAGCGATGTCGATGATACGCTCTCTTGCACGGTCAGGAATCTGATGAACGAAACCGAGAATATCCTGATTGGAGTCTCTGAATCCCATACCTCTGCCGATACCGCTCTCGAAGTAAGAAGCGGAACGTGAAAGGTTGAAAGTAACCATACACTGATACTGATTCCAGATATTAACCATACGGTTGACCTTATCGTCAGGAGTATCAACGTTGATAACGCCGAGGAGCTTGTCCCATGTTGCCTTAAGTTCAGCAAGACCTGCGGCTACCTTTTCAGGAGTATTGTACTGCTCGATCATAGCGAGAGCCTTTTCCTTGTTGATAGTAACGCCGTCAGCCTCGAACTTCTTGTCAACAGGCATCTCAACGTAGCCAAGGATGAATACTAAAGTTTTGGATTCACCCGGAGCGAGAGTGATCTTCTTATAATGAGAAGCGATAGGAGACCAGCCGTCAGCAAAAGAGTTGTTAGCCTTATCAGCAACAACAGCCTGAGGATCGTTGAAACCGTTGTAAAGACCGATGAAAGAATCTCTGTCGGTATCATAGCCGTCGATCTCATCGTTAACGGTATAGAAAGCGAAGTGGTCACGTCTGTCTCTGTATTCAGTTTTGTGATAGATAGTAGAACCAACAACTTCTACACGGCCTGTGCTGAAGTTTCTCTGGAAGTTAGTGCAGTCATCCTGAGCGTCCCATAAGCACCACTCAGCGAAAGAGAAGAGCGAGAAAGACTTAGCTTCCGAGCCTTCGTTAGTAAGAACGACCTGCTGAACTTCGCCGTCATAATTCTGAGGAACGAAGAAAGTAACTTCAGCCTTAAGGTCATTTTTCTTACCGGTGATAATAGTATATCCCATACCGTGACGGCACTCGTAGGAATCGAGTTCTGTCTTAACAGGTGACCAGCCTGGATTCCAGATAGTTCCGTTTTCATTAATATAGAAATAACGTCCGCCCATATCGATAGGAACGTTGTTATAACGATATCTTGTAATTCTTCTGAGACGAGCATCCTTATAGAAAGAATAGCCTCCGGCAGTATTGGAAATCAGTGAAAAGAAACCCTGCGTGCCGAGGTAGTTTATCCACGGATAGGGGGTTCTTGGGGAATTAATAACATATTCCCTATTGGCGTCGTCAAAAAATCCGAACTTCATATTCATTCTCCTTTATCTTCATTAAGAGCTTACTTAAACAAACGGATAAACCGTGTCAGAAAGTATTATACCATATTTTTCATTATATTACAAGAGATAACACAAAATTACTGCGTATTATTTTTAAGCATATTTTTGTGCATGATGACGGAAATCAAAGCTTGGTAAAGAATCTCTGATTTGCCTCAAAGGTTTCGCCGGGCTTAATCTCACGGTATCCGGTCACGTCAGCAGGAAGCGAAAGGTTAGGAGCGTCGATCATAGCGGTCATCGGTTCGGGACAGAAATAGTGGTTAAAGCCACGGTCGTTCCAGATTATCCAGAATTTATACTCATCCGAAACCTCATAGCAGATCTTCTTTCCGCTTGCGATATCCTCGGCAATAACGCCGTGGAACTTCTCATGATCGAGTTCTGCATACTCGCCGAAATACATATCATTATCGCAAACCTGAAGAACAGGACACTTATTTCCGCTCTTATATTCAAGATCCCACATTGTAAGCGAATTGAGCTTTTCTGTCGGGAGACAGCGGTCATTAAGCTCACATTTTTTACCTATCGGAACGGTAAGACGGATATCGGATTCCTTTCCGCCGTCCACAAACGGAGCGTTAATGGTCGTATGGGAAGCCAGCGACATAGGAAGAACCTTGCTATCGGAAGTGTTAATGAATTTAATATTCTGCTCCAGACCGTTTTCAGAGAGGGTGAAAGTATACTCAGCAACGAAATTCACCGGAAGATACTGGAAAAATTCATCCTTTTCGTCATAGACATAACGAGTTTTTACCCATGCGCAGTTGCTGTCGGCATTATGTTCAACGACCTCATGGACTCTCTTATGAAGAAATCCGTGAATATGATTGTTGTAAGGAGCTTTTTCGTTTACCGGAAGCTGATAAACAGCGTCGGAAGCTTTAAGAACACCGTCTGCGAATCTGTTTGGCAGATACAGCGTAGGAAGTCCCCACACTTCGGCGGACTGCTTGATAGTTTCAGCGGAATTATCGGCATTAAAGCGGAAAAACTCTATACCGTTCGTGTTGTCTCTGAGGCGGATAACATTCGAGCCGATCTCATAAGCCACAAGAGCCTCATATCCGCCCGCCTGAAGTCTCACGCAGGCAGTTCCGTTGAAGTTAAAAAGCTGGGTATTGTTCATATATTTCATTCCTTTCAAAAATAATTTCAATCTTAATCCATTCTGTTTTCCATATCGGTATATTCACGAACAGGAGAAATAGCCTTATAAGCCGGACGGATTATCTTATTGGAGTTGATAAGCTCCTCGATACGGTGAGCCGACCAGCCGGCAATTCTTGAAACGGCAAAGATCGGAGTAAACAGTTCATCAGGAATACCAAGCATTCTGTAAACGAATCCGCTGTAGAAATCGACATTTGCGCAGACTCCCTTATAAATCCTGCGTTCCTCGGCGATAACCTCGGGAGCAAGTCTTTCAACGAGGGAATAGAGTCTGAATTCATCTTCCCTGCCCTTTTCCTCAGAGAGCTTTTCAACAAATCCCTTAAATACCTTAGCTCTCGGATCGGAAGTTGAATACACAGCGTGTCCCATGCCGTAAATAAGACCGGAACGGTCGAACGCTTCCTTGTGAAGGAGCCTGCGGAGATAGGTTTTAACCTCTTCCTCGTCCTCCCAGTTGCCGACATTTTCCTTCATATCGTCGAACATCATAGCGACCTTGATATTTGCTCCGCCGTGCTTAGGACCTTTCAGCGAACCGAGGGCCGCAGCGATAGCGGAATAGGTATCTGTTCCCGAAGAAGAAACGACATGAACGGTAAATGTTGAGTTATTGCCGCCGCCATGCTCGGCATGAAGAACGAGAGCAAGATCGAGTATCCTTGCTTCCAGCTCGGTATAATTTTTATTAGGACGGAGCATATAAAGCAAATTTTCTGCAATAGAAAGCTTGGGATCGGGATCGTGTATAAAAAGACTTCCGCCGTAATTGGAATATCTGTAAGCCTGATAACCGTATACTGCAAGTACAGGGAAAAGCGTTATCAGTTCAACACACTGACGCAGAACGTTAGGAATTGAAACATCGTTAGCGTTATCATCGTAAGAATAAAGAGCGAGAACGCTTTTAGCGAGAGTATTCATCATATTATCGCTGGGAGATTTCATTATAACGTCTCTTGTAAACGTAGACGGAAGAGTACGGAAATCGGCAAGAAGCTTTTTAAATTCATGCAGCTCGTGTTCGGAAGGCATACTGCCGAAAAGGAGCAGATAAACAGTTTCCTCAAAGCCAAAGCGTCTTTCCTTTATAAAACCGGCGACGATATCTTCAACGTCGATTCCTCTGTAATAGAGTTTTCCGTCGCCGTGATTCGGAGTTCCCTCACCGGTATCAAGAACCTTAATGGTACTTATATTGGTAAGACCGGCAACAACTCCGCTGCCGTTGATATCACGCAGACCTCTTTTAACATCATACTGTGTATAAAGTTCCGGATCGATTTTATATCCTTCCAATGATTTTTCGGCAAGGTGTTTAATCTCCGGAGTAATTTCAGAAAATCTGTATTTCATAATATATCGCCGTCCTTTCTTTTAACAATGATTATTTAATAATATTTATTTATTATAACACATTTCAACAA
>CAJKFZ010000157.1 GCA_905199285.1 uncultured Ruminococcus sp. | reverse complement strand
GATAAATTTTTATGTTTTTACTATATGAAGAAGATCACCTTGATGTGATTGTATTGTAAAAACGGCTGATTTACGGTGAATTTTGCACTTTTTTTATTCGGAATATACGATAGTATCAAGGAAAAATAATTGCGGTTTATGTAGAAATTACACGGTGGAAAACGTTGTTTTCTGTTATATTTTGAAAAACGAAATAAGCAAATAAAGTTTGCCTGACAGAAAGCTCGGTAGTCGAACAAATTTTTGCGTTTTGTTCAATTTGACAAAACATAAAAAGAACTGCCGTAAAATTTACGGCAGCTTATTAATTGAGTGATTTTATTAATCTCCGAAAGAAACGCCGATATCACGGGCAGCGATAACAAGGTGATTATCTGTATCGACAAATTTGGTCTTTCCGGCAATGTCCTCAAGCTTGTTTGAAGTGATCTTGTTGCCGATTTTAGCAACAGTTCTGCCGTATTTTTCCTTTGCAATAAGATACGCTGCGTGAACTCCGAACTGTGTTGAAAGAACACGGTCGTAAGCGCTTGGAGCTCCGCCTCGGAGCATATGTCCAGGAACGCAGACACGAGCCTCGATACCTGTATTGGACTGAATCTGTGCAGCAATACGGCTCGTTGCAGTGATTATACCGGCTTCGGCACGTTTCTTTGCACGTTCTTTTTTCTTCATTTTAGCTTCTGCAACATCGAATGCGCCCTCGGCAACTGCGAGGATTGAGAAAGTCTTTCCGGAAGCGCTTCTTGCAATTACGGCATCGCAAATCTTGTCGATATCGTAAGGGATTTCCGGAATAACGATGATATCAGCTCCTCCTGCGATACCTGCATTCAGAGTGAGCCAGCCGGCTTTATTTCCCATTATTTCGCAGACAAGGATTCTCGAATGGCTTGCAGCGGTAGTATGCAGACGATCGATAACATCAGTGGCGATGTCAACAGCGGTGTGGAAACCGAATGTCACGTCTGTACCATAAATATCATTGTCGATTGTTTTAGGAAGACCGATGACATTCAGTCCTTCATCGGCAAGGAGCTTGGAAGTTTTATGCGTACCGTTTCCGCCAAGAGTAAGGAGGCAATCAAGTTTCTGTTTCTTGTATGTTTCCTTCATGTTTTTAACTTTGTCAATATTATCGTCGCCGATGACCTGCATCATCTTGAACGGCTGACGTTTTGTACCGAAAATAGTACCGCCCTGAGTAAGAATGCCCGAGAACGAAGATGGCGACATATCCTTGCAGAGATTGTTGATAAGACCGTAATAACCGTTGGAAATTCCTACGATCTCAACATTATCCTCGCCGAAACGCTCGTAGCAAGCCTTTGCAACGCCTCTTATCGTAGCGTTAAGTCCGGGACAGTCTCCGCCGCTTGTAAGAATACCGATTCTTCTTTTCATGATTTTATACCTCCGTTATATATTGATAAATTGGTTTTTAGCTGTTGCTGTTTATGGGATCAGCTTCCGAATTCACGTATATTCTGCTCAAAGAATTCCTGAAGCTTTTCCGGCGGCATGGGTTTTCCATAGAGAAATCCCTGTGCAAAATCGCATCCGGCAGATCTCAGAATAGATTCCTGAACTTCATTTTCGATTCCTTCGGCTATAGTTTCGATTTTTTTAGATTTAGCGATCCTGATAACCGCAGAAACTATTTCGTAAGCAATATTGTCGCTTGCGATATCGGTTATGAACGAGCGGTCGAGCTTCAGAAGCGTGATCGGGAGCGTCTGCAAATAACTCAGCGATGAATAGCCCGTTCCGAAATCGTCCATGGCGAGTTTGACTCCGAGTTCACGGAGTTTATTCATCTGTGAAACCGCAAAGTCGATATCGTTCAGGGCGAGACTTTCGGTAAGTTCAACTTCAAGCCACTGGGGATCGAGATTGGTTTTGGCAAGTGCATCGAAAACCTTTTCTTTCAAATCGGACTGATAGAAATCGGTTGAAGTAAAATTGACCGACATAACGATATTGGGATATCCCATTTTCTGCCAGAGCTTATTCTGACGGCATCCCTCGTTGAGAACAAATTCGCTGATTTTTCCGATGAGATGACTGCGTTCGGCGAGAGGTACGAACGAATCGGGAGTAATAATAGTTCCATCCGGCTTTATCCAGCGGATAAGAGCTTCAACACCCATGATCCTTCCGTTAGAAAGATCAATTTTAGGCTGATAGAAGAGCTGGAGTTCATTATTGTCGATAGCAATAGCGAGCGCTTTTTCCATTTCACTGCTTACGATTATGGAGTCGTGCATACTTGATTCGTAGGCACAGACGCTTCCCTGACTTCCGCCGCTTGATTTAAGAGCAAATTCAGCGTGTTCCATAACGTCAAGGAAAGAACTGCCGTCTTCAGGAAGTCTTGAATATCCGGCGGAACAGCTCAGATTGAGCGAAGCAAGCTCGTCAACGGCAAGTTTGGCAAATTCATCCTGAATGGATTTTATAGTTCTTACGGGAAGCTCGTTATCGCCGTAATCACGAAGAATGAGAGCAAAATTATCTCCGCTTATTCTTGCGGCAAGTCCGCCCGGAGTTACGAATTTATAGAGGATGTGGGCGAAGTTTCTGAGCACATAATTTCCGTTCGTATAGCCGCAGGTGTCATTGATGATATGAAAACGGTCGATGTCCAGAACGATTATCCAATAGGAATAATTGAGCAGACGGCAGGTATCGTAAATTTCCTGACCGCTTCCAACGAGTTTATTTCTGTTTGCGATTTCCGTAACCTCGTCAATATACGCAAGACGCTCGATAAGGAAATCCTTCTCATGCTCCTGAGTAGTATCGAGGATCGCGCCGCCGAAAAGAGGGAGAGTGTTGTCTGTTCCCTCTATTGATTTATAGCGATAGGAGTACCAGCGGTAAACTCCGTCGGAGGATTTTATTCTGATCTCAATGCTTTTAACTTCGGTCGTATCGTTGGATTTTATAGCGCTGTCGAATTGAAGCCTGTCGTTAGGGTGAATGAGCGATCGGAATTCATTGAGCGAAATAGTGCTGCTTTTCAGACCGAGCATCCTCACCATTTCGGAAGAAGCACGGTATTTTTTCTTATCGGAGCTCATAATAACACCGATTTCGGCAAGCTCCATTGAGGAGTTAAAGAAGTCGTTTGCGCTTGCCAGATTGACTCTCATTTTTTTGATCTCGGTAAGATTGAATCCTGTGCTGAGGTAAATACATCTTCTTTTTGACTTTTTTACAAGTGACGTGCTCCATGCGATGCTTGTTACAGAGCCGTCAGCGTTTTTGAAGCGTGATTCATAAGAATTATTGCTTATTATCTTTTCAAATTCTTCGCTGTCCGGAGCGTTTATGCCGAATGCCTTCCATACGGAAGCTTTCTGGTTGAAATCGTTTTCAGATATGCCAAGAAGGTCACGGAGCTTTTTATTCAGGAAAACATACGAAAAATCGTCGCTCCAGATAATCATTTCAGTGTTAAGATCTTCTGCGACTTCCGGTTTGATGAGCGTGCTTATACGGTTTTTATGAGTCCATGTAAGCAGAAAGAGGAACAGCGGCAGAAAGATTATTGTCGAAAGATATATTATCATTGTGATATGAGCGAGTTCCGGAAAAAAACAGCAGTATGTTCCGACTGCGGCAGTAGCGGCAGTGATTATAAGTACTGCGGCGAGCGAATTAAAATGACTTTTTTTCATTAAGACCGCCTCCTCTCCAAATAATAACAAATTTATTATAGCAAAAATAACTGAAAATGTCAACTGAAAAATTGCCGCTCTGATACAAATTTGATAAAATTGCCGGAAAATTACAAGAAAATTTCACATAATATACACTTTTATCTGTTAAAATGGTATAATGTAAAAGAAAAAAGACAAGTGCTGAAATAAACGGAGGTAATTCTATGGCACATATTTTAGTTGTAGACGATGAAATGAATATCCGAAGAGTTGTTCGTGAATATGCCGAATTTGAGGGACATCAGGTAACGGAAGCTGAAAACGGTATCGAAGCAGTGAATCTTTGCCACGATACTGATTTCGATCTCATCATAATGGACGTTATGATGCCGAGACTTGACGGCTATTCAGCTTGTAAGGAGATTCATAAAACAAAGCAGATACCTGTTATAATGCTTTCGGCAAGAGGCGAGGAATACGATAAGCTTTTCGGCTTTGAGATAGGTGTTGACGATTATGTTGTAAAACCGTTTTCGCCAAAAGAGCTTATGGCGAGAGTAAAAGTCGTACTCAAAAGAAATTCAATGGCTGCCGAAGCGTCCCAGCAGGATAAGTATGTTTTTGAGGGACTGGAAGTTGATATTTCAGGAAGAGAAGTTTATGTAAACGGTCAGAAGGCATCTATGACGCCGAAGGAATATGATCTTCTGTTTTTCCTCGTTAAGAATAAAAATATCGCTCTTTCAAGAGACAAACTTCTTGAAGAGGTATGGGGATATGATTTCTTTGGTGACGACAGAACTGTTGACACTCACATAAAAATGCTGAGAAACAGTCTCGGCGAATACAGGAAATTTATCGTTACTCTGAGAGGAATGGGATATAAATTTGAATCCAATTAAAAAACTGCAAAACGCAAACAGCAGGATTCCTCTTAAATTCAAAATATGGATGTATTTTATCGTATTTACAGTCGCAGTATTCGTGCTTCTTTGGACTTTTCAAATATTGTTTCTTGAAAAATTTTATGAAAGCATGAAAACTCAGGACGCTTCTGAAAGCATGGATACGATTTCAGAAGCATATGATAGAATGGATAAGACCGAATTCAGCAGTTTTATCAGCAAAGTTGCGGTCGATAATGACTTATGTATAGAAGTTCTTGATAAATATGGACGTTCTATCTATTCAAGGGATGTTCTCGGAGATTGTCTTATACATGGAAGAGAAAACAAAACGAGAGTGTATGTTGTGAACATTCTGCAAAGCGAAGATAAAATGATCCGCTATAAAATCAAAAATACCAGAAGCAACTATGATATGCTCCTTTTTGGATGCACATTGGGCGATCCTGAAAATCCAAGCGGTTTTATACTGATAAATTCGGCGCTTGTTCCGGTTGGCTCAACAGCTTCTATAATAAAGCGTCAGCTTATGCTTATTACGGCTATACTCATTATAATGGCATTTGTTATCTCGCTTTTCCTTTCTAAAAGAATTGCAAGACCTATAACCGGAATCACAAAATCTGCTGAAAGACTTGCTAAAGGTGATTTTGACACCGAATTTGAAGGAAGAGGCTATCTTGAAGCGAAACAGCTTGCCGATACGCTTACATATGCCGAGAAAGAGCTTTCGAGGGTCGATACAATGCAGCGTGACCTTATCGCTAATGTTTCACACGATCTGCGAACTCCGCTTACAATGCTCAAAGCTTATGCGGAGATGATACGAGATCTTTCCGGAGACAATCCTGTTAAACGAAACGAGCATCTTGAAATCATTATCAACGAAACCGACCGTCTGTCACTTCTTGTAAACGATATTCTCGATCTTTCAAAACTTGAAAGCGGTAAGCAGAAGCTTAATCCGTCAGAATTTGAAATAAGAGGCAAAATGATGGAAATTATAGACCGTTTCAGCGGGGTATCCGAGAAAAAGGGCTATCATATAAACTTTGAACCCGATGAAGAAAAAATGGTTTTTTGTGATGTTGTTAAAATTGAACAGGTTATTTATAATCTTATCAACAATGCAATAAATTATACTGGAGCGGATAAGCAAGTTTATGTACGGCAGAAAAATCTTGAGGACGGCGTGCTTATTGAAATAGAAGATACCGGCGACGGCATCGAAGAGGATAAGATAAAACTGATTTTTGATAAATACTACCGTTCAGAGAATCATAAGCGTGAAGTAGTGGGAACAGGTCTCGGACTTTCGATCGTTAAGGCAGTTCTGAAAATGCATAATTACGATTACGGTGTAAGAAGTGTGATTGGAAAAGGTTCGATTTTCTGGTTCAAAATAAAATATAAATGATATAAATAACAGAAAATTAATTGAAGTTTTACAAATTTATCACACAAATTTCACAATAGACCTCTATAATAATAATTGCTGAGGGAGAAATCCCGAAGCTGATTTTCATGGTAGTGTAATGTTTACCCCAACATTACATTATTAAATCCCCAATAATCCCTATATCATGGCAGGTGAGCTTCCTTTCGAGGAGGCT
>CAJKFZ010000156.1 GCA_905199285.1 uncultured Ruminococcus sp. | reverse complement strand
CAATTGTGATACAAATGTATTTTTTAAATTTTCAACATCAAGCTTTGCGCTTTCATATGCACTTTTAGCTTCATCAACATTTGATTGGGTAATCACAGTTTCACCACTTTGTTGAATATAACGATTATACAGGTTTCTATACTCTGTAAGCTTATTATTGTATTCTTCGTTTAGTGCAGTATATCCATTAATATATTGATTATAGCTGGTTTGGAGATTAATATCATTTGTATTAAAATCATATCCTTGTTCAACTGCCTTTTTTAATTCATTATAATCATTTAATGCAGTTTGAAATTCGGTATTATCACTATCGGAAATCAGCTGATTTTCAATTAATATAATTTGCGAACGTATATCAGATAAGTATGATGACTGATATGATATTAATGCGGAATAAGCTGAATCTGATTCTTACTTCGCAGTTTCTACTTGAGGTGATGTTATTTTTTCTTGTGCAGATTGTTCGTTATACTGGGCTTCTATAGTTTCGTATGTTGATTGATATTGATCTCTAAGCAAGGCAGATTTTCTATAGCTTGTATCATATTCTGCGTAACTTGCGCTAACAACGTTATTATTTCCAGTATATTCACAATCATTTTTCACACATTTCAGTAGTAGCTGATATTCTGTAAGTTCATTTTTTATCTGCAATACTTCTTTTTGCAGCATCAAGATTGTTTTGCTTTTCTTCATTAGTTAAATTGCTGCTAAGCTGAGATTTACCTATTTCTTGTGCCGATAATAAAACTTCGTTTTTATATTGTTCGTATCTATAGAAATACTTTGAATCAGCTTCATTATTTTTAAAAAGATTTTCATTTTTCTCAATACATTCCTTTAGAAGTTCTGTATTGGCAAGATCAGATTGATATCCGCTTAACTTGCTTTCTAATATTTCTTTTTGCTCTTTGGCATAATCTGCATCAAGAATAAAAAGCACATCACCTTCTTTGACAGTTTGTCCTTCGCTTACACATATTTCCTTAAGCTTACAGTTTGATGAAGAGATTACTGAACTTGATGCATCAAGTGTTTTAATTTCTCCGTTTACTTTGGTGTACTCATCAACTTCAAAAAAACATGCAAATACGATTGCAACAGCAATAACAATAAGAAGTATGTAAATAAACCATCTTATTTTAGGTGATTCTTTACTTTCCATAACCTCTCGGCTGTCTGTGATATCTTTTATATCAAGCACGATTCCTTTCAAATCAATCACTCCTTACATCATTGGATTCATAAAAATAGGATAACCGGGGGCATAAAGTCTGCATAGATTCCTCCGGTTGAATCTTATCATCAGGAATTGCTTCAATATTATCAGGAAGCTGATCTTTCCAAAGATTATAATATCTGCCTTTTTTCTGTATGAGCTGATTATGAGTTCCTTGTTCGATAAATTTTCCCTGTTCCATTACAAAAATCTTGTCACAACGCATTATTGTACTAAGTCTGTGAGCAATAATAATTGTAGTAATATCCTTTGAAAGATTATTAATCGTTTTTTCAATAACCTTTTCAGTTATGGAATCGAGGTTACTCGTAGCTTCGTCCATGATTAATATATCCGGTTTTTTCAATAATGCTCTTGCGATTGCAAGTCTCTGTTTTTGACCACCTGAAAGATTTGCACCATTTTCTTCGAGCATCGTTTCATATCTTAATGGAAGCTTATTGATAAACTCATCTGCCTTGCTAAGCTTGCAAGCTTCGATTATATCCTCAAGTGTTGCATCTTCATTTCCAAGTTCCAGATTTTCTCTTATAGTTCCGCTAAAAAGAAAAATGTCTTGCGAAATATACGCTATTCTGTTACGTAATGATTCAAGATTAATATCCTTGATATTATAATCTCCAATGAAAATTTCTCCCTTTTCCCAAGGATAAAAATTCATCAACAATTTGGATAAAGTTGTTTTACCTGAACCGCTTTCCCCGACAAGGGCAATCTTTTCTCCTGTGCCAATTGTCATATTTATATTTTCAAGTACAAGTTTTCTTGTTCCGTATCTGAAATCAAGATTTTCTATTCTTATGGGATAATTCAGTGATTGAGGCGAAAGTTTTCTATTTTCATCTGCAACTTTTTCAAGTTCTAAATCGAGAATCTCACTTAAACGTTCAGCTGCTACGATTGCCGTTTGCATGGTAGGCTGAAGATTGATAAGATTCTTTATTGGATCAAGAAAATATGCCAAAAGAGCATTAAATGTTAGCAAACTTCCCAAAGTCATATTACCGTTAAGGACGCTGACCACACCTACCCAAAGAATAACAGTACCGCCGATTGTGGCAATTGCTCCTGTCAGTGTCTATTGAGCGTTTGTGATCATTCCACCCTTGAAAACACTTTTCAAAAGCTTAACAAAAAGCTTATCCGTTTTAGCTTGAGCTTTATCTTCAGCATGAAAAGCTTTTACTGTTTCAATTCTATTCAGAGTTTCAACAAGATATGATGTAACTTGTGAATTATCCTCCATCTGCTTTTCATTTATCTTCTTAACGGGTTTGTTAAATGCAAATACAATCACTCCATATAATGCAACTACAACAACTGCGATTCCGAACAATAAATGGTTTTGTGTAAACAGCACGATACCGCCTATCAAAGCCATAAGTGTATCTATCATAATAGAAAGTGTTGCACTGGAAATGGCATCACGAATTTTTGAAGCGTCCATAAATCTTGATACAATTTCTCCGACTTTTCTTGTTCCGAAAAAGTTCATCGATAAACCAAGAACGTGCTGATAATATCCAAGAATCAATGGCATATCAAGCTTTTGACTAAGATAGAGCATAAGGTGATTTCTGAATGCTTCAAGTATTGCTTTGAATATATATAGAACGATAACCCTTATCGAAAGAGTTATCAGGTTTTTTCTTGTTGAATTAGGGACGATATCGTCCATGATAAATCGGAAATAAAAAGAAGTCAATATTCCAAATACCGTTATAATAAGAGAGGAAAGAAAAATATTGATTAGAAGTCTTTTTTGCGGAAACATAAGACTAAAAAATCTTGAAAGAACTCCTTTATTTTCATTTCCTTTTTGAAATCTTGATGTAGGAACAAGTAATATAAGAACACCTGTCCAAATCTTGAAAAATTCTTCGGGAGTATATTTTACAATGCCTTTTCCCGGATCGGCAATTATTATTTGTTTTTTTGTTATTTTATGTATCACTACATAGTGGAGCAGACTTCCGTCTACTACTACATGAGCTATCGCAGGAAGCGGAAATTCGGTAAAAAAAGCATCTTGATTGCCTTTGACTCCCTTAGCAGAAAAGCCAAGCTGCTCGGCAGCCTTTATCATTCTATAGGCATTAGTGCCTTGCTTGTCTGTTCCGGCAACTTCCCTGATTTTCGATATTGAAAGATTCAGTCCGTATTGCTTTGATATTGTTGCAAGGCAGGCTGCTCCGCAGTCGGTTATGTCGTGTTGTTTTACGCAGTAGTATTTCATTTTTTTCACCATAATTTTATGATTAGAACTTTCATTTCTTATGTTTTATATATATTATAGCATGTTTCAAACAATAAAGCGAAGACAAAAGAAAAAGAACAGCAATTATGTATTTTTGATTCATAATTGCAAGAATGAACGAAATCAAACAAGCAATAAAGCCAATAGTTGCAATTATAGCCACAGTTATAGAATTAGTAAACTCTTTAAAATCTTTTTTCATTATTATCATCCTTTCAAATATTAGAAAAGTATGAAAGATAGTATGAAATGGCACGTCGACTATCTCATACTTCGTTCAATTCATTACAAAGCAATAATTAAATGTTATCAATTATCGCATTATATTTTGGGCAAAAATTTATTTTTTCCACCCTACAATTCCGCCTGTTATACCACCGCCAATGTCACCAATAATAGCACCTGCGGGAACACAACCAGGTGTAGCAAGAGCACCTGCAATAGCACCAGTCAAAGCCCCACCGATAGCACCCACAATACATAAACCTAAACCATCAGCATCAATCATAATAAGATCTGTCTCTGAAAGCTCTACAAAATTAGTCATATTAATATTCATTTTTTCATCCTTTCCAATTATTACCAACCATCAACAAATCCTGTGCAAGCTCCACCTATGGTTCCGCCTATAAGACACACAGGAAACGCATAAGGACCACATGCAGGAGTAAGTGCCCCTGCTTTACCACCAGCGAGAAATCCTGTACAAGCACCGGCTACCGCTCCAAGAATAGCTGTTTTCCAGCCACCGCCTTCAATTTCTTCCATTTCATTTGCAGAAAGCTCTGCAAAACCGTTTGACATAACCATTTCCATTGTTATGTACCTCCTTGATTTTAATATATTTATATCAGAGCTATTTCATTATATTGCGCACTATAATTTCACAGCTAAGATAGCTTAGTTAGTTTTCACTATTATACTATAGCGTCTTATTTAAGAGAGTTTCTCAACAGCATAGCCCATTTTTTCGAGAAGATCATCTACGCCGGTAGTACCAGAATAGTGAGCCGTTCCTACCATAAACAAACAATTCTTATCTTCTTTGATATATGAAGATGCCTTTTCAGCCATATACTGATTACGGTCGTCAAGAATAATATTAACATATGCTTCATAATCATCTTTAAGGTCATCAGGGAGCTCCTCAAGATCTGTTTCCATATCTATGGGAATATCTCCGCTGCCTTTTGCCCACATATTATAAAGCTCACTGTATGATTCAGCAAAATCGTTTATATCGTTAATATTATCTATCATTTCACTGATATTAAAATCTGCGTAATCATCTGAATAAGCATTAAGAGCTTCTGTCTGCATTGAAAGTTCCTCAATATTTATTATTTCCTTACCATCTTCCTTGGCTTTTGAAATGAAATATGTATCTGTACCAGAAAGATTCATATTTTCAAGACGAAGAAGCATCACTGTTTGAAGCTGATTTATCCAATAACCTGCGGTATACTGATCCAGCATTTCAGAATAAGCTCCTATACTATCAAAATATTCCTTTGCTTTATTGTATGTTTCCACAGATATGTGCTCTTTAATAGTTGAACCATCTTTGTAAATCATACCGTTCAGATATTCCATTTGAGCATTGACATCAGTTGAAAGAGCAGTAATATCATACTCGACAGCAATCGAATCGCAGCCATTATAAATATCCATTAAATCCGACGGATAATCTGAAACATCTTTGGGAAGCATATGAATCGTTCCTAAAAGATAAATTGAATTACCGCTGTCAGGATCTGTGACCTTCCAAAGAGGTGGGACGATATCTGTTGTATCAATGAAGTCATTGATATCAGCAGTTTCGCCATATGGATTTACTGAATTATCAGAATCATTTTCCTCATTTACTTTTGTAACTTCAGCAGATTCTTCAGTTGATCCTGTAGCGTTTGTGGATTCTGATATATTGGTTTCCGAAGAGGATTCTCTTGATGATGGGTCGTTGCTCTTATCACTGCATGCAACAAAAGAAAGTGACATCATTGCGGCAGTTATCGCTACTATTACCTGATTTTTGTTCATTTTACTTATACCTTTCTATCAATAGTAAAATTTCCAACTTTTAAGGCAAAACGACACAAAGATTGTGAAGCATTGTCTTGATTATTCACATGTGATTTACTTTATAATTCAGATGTTTATAAAATGTTATCACTGACATCAACATACATATCAACAATTAAACTGTCAACATCATTTTGATTAGTGGGCTCCTGAACGGTAACATTATAACCGGTTGTTATTGGTGTGAGCTGGTGATCAGATATGTACTTCATAAGTTCATTCGCACTATTCTGAAGCATCGCAGGATTACCCTGATGTCTTATCTTAACAGCGTTATTCAGCCTAAATATTGGCTTGAATTTATAATCAGAGGGCACATGAATTTCCTTATTCAGTGGAATAAGAATCTCAATATCCATAATTGGCTGTGAACCATTATTTTCAATAGCAAAGGTTGCAGTTGCTGAAAAACCTTTTTTCTCAGCCGAATTTTCACTTATAATCTGTTCCATTTCTTTTACTATCTGTGACATTTGCTGCTGTGTTACCTTTCCTCGAAATGAAATAACATTCTCCATTTCAAGTTTACAATTTTCTGTTATGTTCATTTTGTATGCCTCTTTTCTTTTAAAAAATTATGTAAATTTTGGGGTTCTTCTGGTTGAT
>CAJKFZ010000155.1 GCA_905199285.1 uncultured Ruminococcus sp. | reverse complement strand
TATTTCACAAAGATTAAAGTGTTTTGAATAGGACAATCTATATATAGTAAAATTACGGAGAACATTATATGCAAAGAATATATTTTATTTTAAATCTTGTCGCCGGAAAAGCTCTTATAGCAAAAAAACTCGGCGGAATAATAGACGAATTTGTAAAAGCTGATTTCGAGGTTACGGTTCATACTACTCAAAGCGGAGAGGATGCCGTTACAGCTGCTCAATATGCTTGCAGCAGCGGATTTGACATTTTAGTATGCGCCGGAGGTGACGGAACGCTCAGTCAGTGCTTGCAGGGAGTTATGAGAAGCGAAAACCATATTCCCATAGGCTATATCCCTGCCGGTTCTACCAACGACTTTGCACGAAGTCTTGGCATTCCGAAAAACACTATGGCTGCCGTCCGAAACATAATAAACGGCACTCCCACTTCCTTTGACGTTGGAGGCATAAACGATGATTATTTCACATATATAGCCGCTTTCGGAGCTTTTACAAATATCACTTACGAAACCTCCCAGCAGGTAAAAAATATTTTCGGACACGCCGCATATATTTTGAACGGACTCACCCAACTCACAAGTATTCGTTCATCAAGAATGAAGATTGAATATGATGATACCGTGATAGAGGATGACTTCTTGTTCGGAATGGTCACGAATACTTCTTCTGTTGCCGGACTTCTTTCCATCTCTGATTTTCGTCTCGATGACGGAGTTTTTGAAGTGGTTCTGATAAAAAAGCCGTCAAACATCATTCAGCTTCAGCAGATCATTCATTCACTGCTGAATATAAATGAAGAGATAAACAAAGAGTACATCAAGTTTTTCCGGACTAACAAAATAACCTTCACTTCTCTCGGAGAAGAACCAGTTACATGGACTCGTGACGGCGAATACGGCGGCAATTCGCCTGTAACATCAATTTTCAACTATAATAAGGCTGTTTCATTTATCGTCAGTGACAATGCTGTTCCCGATGATGAAAGTTCCGACGATACGGAAGAATATGATTACGAAATTTCCAATGCTGATGAATCAGAAAATGATTCCGAAAATGATTCCGAAGCAGAGTGATTTATCGTTAAACGATAAAAAATTATCGTTTATTCTGCATAATAAAATATTAAACAGAGCCATATCTGGTTGTTGATTTCCACAAATTTAACGATAAACGATAAATAATGATTGACAAACGCTAATCTCCTTGATATAATAATATCATCAAATCACAAACCAATACTTTTAAGGAGATTTTTAACCATGAAAAATGAAACTGTAAGAAAAATTAATACTATTGGCAAGGTCAGCAGAATTTTAATCATTATCTGCAAGGTTGCTGTACTTATAGCTGCTATTGCATTACTTGTCGGCTCGGTACTTTCACTTGCCATTCCCAATGATTCAATACGCATATCAGGCAGCGCTTCTGCTGAAATTGCTATTGATACTGGTACAAATATTGATAGGATCGTAAAAATTGACGAATCTGATTTTGATTCCAAGATTTTTGGAGCCAATTTAAAATGGATTCTTAAGGATAACGGCGTAACTGACGGAGAACGTATTTTTACACTTGATGCGGCTGCAAACAACATACATTCAAGTCATATCAAATATTCAATAGCAATTGCGTGCTTTTTAGGAGCAATATATTTTGCCATGTTTTTCGTCATTCTTTGCTTTGCACATAAATTTGCTAAGTCCCTTGAAGAATGCAATTCACCGTTTGAAGAAAACGTC
This sequence comes from uncultured Ruminococcus sp., assembly GCA_905199285.1. Taxonomy (GTDB): domain Bacteria; phylum Bacillota; class Clostridia; order Oscillospirales; family Ruminococcaceae; genus Ruminococcus. Next base: position 4,455 of record CAJKFZ010000155.1, on the reverse strand, counting down.
ATCAAATGCATGAGAAATTTCGGAATATCGCTGATTCCATGGGTAATATTCGCTTTTATTACAAGTGGAAGTCTTATAATGGCTCTCATTGTATTTGTAATACTTTTACTTATATCAATTTTCAAATACGGCGCTCAGCTCCAGCAGGAATCCGATGAAACACTGTGAGGTAAATAATGTCGATTATTTTAAGACTTGACAGAGTTATGGCTGACCGCAAAATGAGCCTTAATGAACTGAGCGAACGTGTCGGAGTCAGTAATGTGAATCTTTCAAAGCTGAAAACAGGAAAAGTCAGCGCCATACGTTTCTCAACACTGAATGCAATTTGCAAGACTCTCGATTGTCAGCCGGGTGATATTCTTGAATTTATCAACGATCAGGACAATTAAAAAAGCTGTCCGATTCGGACAGCTTTTCATGAAAGACTTTCAATTGCTTTGTCAATCGCCTCTGTATCATAACCTACCACAGCAGTTTTACCGATAACTGTTATAGGAACGGACTGCTGTCCGGTGAGGGTAAAGGCTCTGAGAGCGTTGTCCGGATCAGAGATATTCCGTGTTCTGAAACGGACTCCCTTGGCATCGAGATAATTTCTCATCCGTCTGCACCATACGCAGCTATCCGAGGAATATAATTCAATCATAAAAGCAGCTCCTTTTAATATATTTTTTAATCTAATGAATTTATATTCCCCATTTTTTATTATAATATTCACAAAATCACAAGAAAACTGTTCATTAGATCAGAATAATTATAAAAATAAAATCCTGAGAAGATTAGTTTCTTCTCAGGATTTTATTATATCAAAGATAAACTAGAAATTTATCTAAACTTTTCTAACCGATAAAGTTGCTCATCATCTATTTCAGCAATACCGTTTTTATAGTCATATCCCATTTTTTTGTAAAAATCTACGGCTGTAATTGACGCAGGGATTTCAATTCGTTTTGCTCTTAAAAAGAATTCATCTTTTTCAAGTGTTCGAATAATCAACGTTCCAATCTTCTTACCTTGATACTCAGGCAGTACGAAAATAGTAAGCAAAATACTTTCGGTTGTACTGCCCCAATAACCGGCAATTGCACCACACCCAACAATCTGTGAATCATCATAAACAACATACATATGTCCATGTTTGGCACGCTCAATTAATACATCTGCCGAATGTGATGATACATTTGCTTCGATATATTCTTCTGAATAGTCTTTAATGTTTACTGTTCTCAGAGTTTTGGCTATTAATTCTGATACTTCTCCTGCATCTTCTACTCGAAATCTTCTGATTTGATAAATGCCGCTCATACTAACTCCTTACCAAATTTCAATCTATCATTGAATTAATTATATCACTGAAAATCAGAAAAGTCAATACCTGAAAAAACGCAAAGCCGCCTTTGACACATTATATCAAAAACGGCTTTATAATACTTTTTATTAAATTATTCTTACATAAGTTCGCAGATAAGATTAGAAAATTCAACAGGATTTTCAATGCTCATGCCCTCGATAAGAAGAGCCTGCGTGTAGAGAAGCTGAGCGTATTTACCAAGCTTTTCGCTGTCCCCTGCTTCGCTGATCAATTTAAGCTTGTCGAAAATCTGATGTTCCGGATTTATCTCAAGAACCCTCTGAGCATGGATTTTCTGATCGGTCGGCATTGAATTGAGAACCTTTTCCATTTCAAGAGAAATTTCTCCCTCGCTTGTAAGACAAACAGGATGCGATTTCAGTCTATGTGAAAGAATAACCTTTGTCACCTTACCCTCAAGAGCCTTTGCAAGCTCATCGAGCATTCCGGAATTTTCTTCCTCCTTAGCCTTGATCTCCTCCTGCTTTTCAGCATTTTCAAGACCAAGATCATCGGCGGAAACTGACTTGAACTCCTTATCCTTATACTTTGCAAGAGTTTTAACTGCAAATTCGTCGATATTGTCAGTTAGGTAGAGAATCTCGAAGCCGTTATCCTTAACAAGCTCGGTCTGCGGGAGCTGTTCTATGCGAGCAACGCTCTCGCCTGTAGCGTAGTAAATGTACTTCTGCTCCTCACGCATTGCTGTTACATATTCGTCAAGAGTAACAAGCTTCTGCTCGTTCGAGGATGTAAAGAGAAGCAGATCCTGAAGCTTTTCCTTATTCATACCGTAATCGCTGTAAATGCCGTATTTAAGCTGAAGTCCGAACGCTTTCCAGAATTCCTCGTACTTTTCACGCTCGTTTTTGAGCATCTTTTTAAGTTCGTTGCCTATAGTTTTCTCAATGCTCTTTGCGATAACTTTAAGCTGTCTGTCATGCTGGAGCATCTCACGGGAAATATTCAGCGACAGATCCTCGGAATCGACAAGTCCCTTAACGAAACTGTAGTAATCAGGGAGAAGATCGGAGCATTTATCCATGATAAGAACGCCGTTTGAATAAAGCTGGAGTCCCTTTTCGTACTCTTTAGAATAGAAATCATACGGAGCCTTTGACGGTATATAGAGCAGAGCATTATAATTTGCGTTGCCCTCGTTCTTTACATGAGAATATTTAAGAGGCTCGTTGTAATCATAGAATTTCTCGGTATAAAAATGCTTATAGTCCTCTTCTTTAAGCTCGGTCTTGTTCTTTTTCCAGAGCGGCACCATGCTGTTGAGCGTTTCAACCTCGATATATTCCTCGTATTCAGGAGCTTTTCCGGCTTCCTTATCCTCTTCTGACTGTTCAACCGGACGACTGTGAGTTACCTCCATTTTAATAGGGAAGCGGATGTAGTCCGAATACTTCTTGATAAGAGATTTCAGACGGTACTGGTCGAGGAAATCTGAATAATTCTCATCATCTGTATCGTCGAGAAGTTCGAGGATGATTTCTGTTCCGGCAGAAGCCTTGTCCGCTTCGGATATAGTGTAGCCGTCAACACCCTCTGATTCCCACTGATAAGCCTTATCGCTGCCGTAAGCCTTTGAAATAACTGTAACCTTTTTTGCAGCCATGAAAGCTGAATAGAATCCAACACCGAACTGTCCGATGATCTGGTTATCCTCTTCAAGCTTGTTTTCGTTTTTGAACTTGAATGAACCGCTGTTTGCGATAGTTCCGAGGTTGTTTTCAAGCTCTTCCGCAGTCATACCGATACCGTTATCAGTAATTTTAAGCGTTCTAGCCTCCTTATCAGCTGTTATCCAGATAGCAAAATCCTCCTTGTTAAGACCAACCTTATCGTCAGTCAGTGACTTAAAATAGAGCTTGTCGATAGCATCGCTTGCGTTAGAGATAAGCTCTCTGAGGAAGATTTCCTTATGTGTATAAATTGAATGAATCATCATTTCGAGAAGTCTTTTCGACTCTGCTTTGAACTGCTTTGTTTCCATTTCAACATCTCCGTAGTAAAATTTATACCGGAATCAATCGCCGGTTAGCACTCTCCGTGTTTGAGTGCTAAATATAGTATATAACTTTTCAAAGGAAAAATCAAGTATGCCGGGCTAATGTTTACATTTTATTCATATTTGAACGCAAAATGTGCGGAAACTTATTTTCCGCACATGATTTTATATTATTATACATAAGCCCCCAACAATTTTCCGTCCACTCCTCGTATTATAAGATATGGCGATGTTCCGGTATGATGATGAGCTCTTCCATCTTCTGTTTTTCCGGAGGGAAGAACTGCCACAACTACCCATGCATCATACTTTTCATAATAAGTTGCTGAATATGGCGGTTTATCTCGTTCAAACTTTATTTGCTTTCCATTTTCAACAAAAAAATCCGCCTCTAAATAATCAATAAATTCTTGTCCCATTACTTCAAGAAATACGGCTCTTCCCTTTTCTTTTGCATTTTCCTCTGAATCAATACTTCCTAAAATACTTTCAGAAAGACGATCATCTTCAAAAAGTCGTTCAATAGCACTTATCCTCATATCTGCATCCTGTTTTGCATTTTCCTCATCATAATAAGCGTTATGACCGTAATACTCCAGACAAATTGCTTCAACAATTTGCCTTTCTTCATCATTTTCGGCAAATTCTGTAGTTGTAGTTTCAGTTGTGGAAACTTCTGTTGTCACAACTAATTTTGTTGTCGTAGTAATAATTTTGCTCACGGAAGTTTCCGTCATATCAGTTGCTTCCACAGTCAGATTATCATTTTCAGAATTCACGGAAGCTATGTTCTCGTCTGATTTTCTGCAAGAAGCTGCCATAAAACAAAATACCAGAACTGATAAAATTATCACTGAAATATTAAATCTTCTTTTCATTTCTTGTCCCTCAATTCCGTAAAATTTAGTATAAAAAAATCACGTCCCGAAAATTCAGAACGTGAAACTGTTGGTGGTAAATCACCGCTGGTACGCCTGACAGGAATCGAACCTGCGCACATGGCGTCGGAGGCCACTGCTCTATCCCCTGAGCTACAGGCGCAAATACTACTTTAATATTATACCAGAAAACCATAAATAATGCA
>CAJKFZ010000154.1 GCA_905199285.1 uncultured Ruminococcus sp. | reverse complement strand
TTAAAGTAAATTTTGGAGATGTATCGAAGTGGTCATAACGAGAACGACTCGAAATCGTTTGAGCGGTAACACGCTCCGTGGGTTCGAATCCCACCATCTCCGCCATATTCTGGGGCATTAGCGCAGTTGGGAGCGCATCACACTGGCAGTGTGGGGGTCAGGGGTTCGAATCCCCTATGCTCCACCAATTAAAATGACGTAAGATAGGCGTTTTCCTGCTTTGGGAAAACGCCTATTTATTTTTACTAAATACAAATTGTGCGCCATTTGTGCGCTATTAACATAAAAAGATATGATAAGATACGCAAAGTTAAAGGGACAATCCACATTTGGATAGTCCCCTTTTTATTATACAATTTTCTGTATGGCTTGCTGTTCTGCCGTCTCCTCAGAGCGTTTATTGTGAGTTATAAGCATATCCTGCAAAACGTTAGCGGCTGCTTCATCTGCTTCTGATATGCAGTGCAGATACTGATTAGTTATTTTCAGATCGCTGTGACCTAATCTGCCTTGAACCTGCTTGACGTTTACACCGCCGTATAACAGCAATGTAGCTGAAGTATGGCGGAGAGCATGAAATTTTCGATGTTTAAGACCGTTCCTGTCAAGGAACTTATTGAACCATTGCGAGGGCGTTTGTGGGTACATTATTGAGCCGTCCCACTGAGTGAACAACCAATCCGAACCTTTCCAAGCAGTACCGAGCCGCAGACGTTCACGCTCCTTTTCGGCTTTAAGCAGACGGATAAGTTCTATGCAGCTTTCGTTAATCGTCACAATTCGTATATCGTTATCCTTTGGAGCTTTCGTCATTACTGGCTGCCCTTTGAGCTTGTATGCGCTTCTTTCTATTGTTATCTTATAATTGATAAAGTCAACGTCTGAGAATTTAAGTCCCACTAATTCACCAAGTCTTGCGCCGCTCATAATTGCAAGCTGCACGATAGTTTGATATTGCAAAGGCTCGTTTTCAAGACAGGAAAGCATCTCAGCAGCTTCCTGTTTGGTGAATATCTCCACTTTCGGAGTTATCGTTTTCGGCATTGTCAAGCGATCTGCGTTTGCAGGATTGTACTGTATAAGTCCAAGCTTGACGGCTTGCTTCAATATTGATTGGAGTATAGCGACTTTACGTTTTATTGTAGACGGTGACAGTTTTGTATTATCCTGCTCCTCGCTCTTTTTTCTTATATCGCCTTGCAGATACTGGACGAATTGCTGAACGTGTGCAGGTCGCAACTCTGATAGTTTGATATGACCTAACAACGGTATAATGAGACTGTTAATCTCATTCTTGTAAAATTCGTATGTGCGTGGTGCAAGGATATTTTCCTTGATTTCAAGATACATCGGGCAGAAAGCAGCAAGCTTTATGTTTCGGTTTGCTCCGATCTGACCGTTTCGGCATTGCTCCTCAAATAGTAAGGCTTGCCGCTGGACTTCCTTTTCAATCTGTTTAGAGGTCATACCCTGAGCAGGCTTATAGCTCATTGTGTACGGTTTGAGCCGCTTTCCGTTGCTGTCATAGCCGTGATATACTCTGATTGTATAAGACGTTATTTCGCCGTTTTTATTCTTGCGTGGGGTTATGTTCGGCATTTTCGGAAGCCTCCTCAATCATTTTAGTGATTATTATATTGAATTCTTTTAATGCCTTTTGAGAATAAAGCTCAACCAGATTCTCTTTAGATAATTGTTTGAAATTTATGGTCTTTCCGTCAAAACTTGCGGTATATTCTGTTGATTTTGTTAAGGTTTCAGCACCAGCAAAAAGACAAGCTTCACAAAGTGTATTAAGAAGATTTTTGAAATGAGCGTTTAAAATTATATTTTCAATAATATCTGTTCTCTTATAAGGTGTATTAAAATCACAATATTGCATACCTGATAATCGTTCTATTGCTTCACTGCTTAATCCTGTTACAGCATGAGCGTTTTGCATATCAGGATTGATTGATGGATCATCAGCAAGTCCAAGTAAATAATCAGCAGATACATTGAAATGCTGTGCAATAGATATTATGTGTTCTCTTTTCAAGTCTCTTGAACCATTTTCCCAACGTGCTATAGTTTCACGATTCGGAGCTTGTAAAGCTTCGGCAAGCTGTTCCTGACTTTCACCTGCTTTTTCTCTTAAATCCTTTATTATTCTGCCTGTATATTTCATGTTTAACTCGTTCATAATTTCCTCCTAAGTGCCTGTTTTGGCAAGTGCGAAAAATATAGTGCCAAAACGCTTGACATATGATTATAATGATGATATAACACAAATATGGCACGGATACTTAATTGTGTGCCTAGTTCATCGCTATTATTATATTAACATAGTGATGATGATTTGTCAAGATATATTTAAAATAAAATCGGAGGTAATATCATGTATAACAAAGATTTAAGAGCTTATGCAAAGGAAAAAGGAGTATTTTTCTGGCAGATCGCCAAAGCCATGGGAGTTTCAGAACCTACAATGACACGCAGGCTCAGAAGCGAACTTCCCGAGCAGGACAAGCAAACGTTCCGGCGCATAATCAACGAGCTGTCCGAAAAGAACGAAGCCGCAAACGTGTAATATCTACCAAATGCAACGCAAAATACTTGCCTGCTCCTGATATGCTGAATGATAGGAGCAGGCGGAATGCAAAGGGGTGTAACAATGTCTGAAATTACAATGAGATCAAATATACCGATTATGTTAGGAGTTAAAGAAACAGCCGAGCGTTTCGGCATAGCTCAGAATTACGCACGTCAGCTCGCATTGTCGGGAGCTGTAAAGGCTGTGCGTGTTGGCAGAAACAAGATACTTATAAATGCACAATCTTTATCAGATTATTTTGACAGCAATTATATCAAAGTGTCTGAGCCTGCTCCACAAGAAGAAATAAAGCCGATAGCAGTTAAGCTGTAATACTTCCGCAGCAGTCCAGAAAACAGCCGGACTGCTGCATATTCATATACAAAAAGTATAAATTCAAAAAGAAAAGTATACCGTTACAGGTAATATCAGGCTTGTAATGGATATTATTTTAACGACTATGAGAGGAATATAAAAATGAGATGCTGCTATCGTGAAAAGCTGTATAAGTGCGGCAACTATCTTGAAGTTAGTATATACCCGGTATACAGAAAGGCTTCGCAAAGGAGCAGGAAAGCAAAGCCTACTAAAGAGATTCAGAAAAAGCTTAACCAGAGAAATGCAGAAAATAAAGTTATAAGGCTTCTTAATGCAAATTTTACGCCTGCTGATATACAATTCAATCTGTCTTATGCGGAAAAGTGTTTGCCTGAATCGGATGAGGATGCAGCGAAAGAGCTGAGAAACTTTTTAAGACGTGTGAAGAACTACAGAAAAAAACACGGAATGCCAGCTCTTAAATATATTGCAGTGACCGAAAAAGGAAAACGCAATAAACGTTATCATCACCATATTGTCATGAATGGTGAAGTTGATATAAATACGCTTACCAAACTTTGGGGACGTGGTCTTACTACTTCAAAACCGTTACAATTTGATGAAACAGAACTTGTCGGACTGGGCGTGTATATGGTAAAAGAGCCGATATGCTCAAAAAAGCATTGGAATGCTTCAAAAAACCTCGTTAATCCTCCTGCAAAGATCAGAGACGGCAGATTTACAAAGCGTAGAGTATTGGAACTTGCCAGAGATACAGACAATGCAAGAGAATATGAAAAGTATTTCCCTGATTATAATTTTGCTGAAGCTTACAAGGTAATGAATGATATAAACGGCGGTGTCTACATACAAGCAAGATTTTATAGCAAAGATACTCCGTTGTATTGGAACAGGAGCAGGAACGCTGATCGGGAACGTAAACGAAAAGCAAAAACGGTTAGTGCAGTTGAATGCACAACATGATAAAAGACAGCAGATCAATTGCCTGCCGGGGGATAGGAAAAATGTTTTGTGCGTACTTATGTACACCTATGGGATAGAAAAGTTTGCACATAATTGTAAATAAATCTTTTTCACAAACTTTCAACTGATCAAGAATAAAAATTCCCACCTTGGAGCAGGTGGGATAAAGTCATAAAAAGCGACCGTATACAGCACTTTTATTATATCATGAAAGGCGGTCGAGGTCAATGACAAACGAATTATTAGTCGAGTGCATCCAGCAGGGTGATAACAATGAATTGATACCAGTATTATGGGAAAAGGTGCGAAAACTTCTATACATGAAGTCGGATAAGTTCTACAGGCTACATCAGATTTCTTGCGATCGTTCGGGTTTAGATAAGTGGGATATCAGGCAGGCAAGCTATATCGCTTTTCTGGAAGCTTTGAAAGCGTACAAGTCTGACAGCGGATGTAAATTCACGTCTTTTCTTGAATATCCATTCAAAAAGGTAGTTCGTGAGCTTCTGGGAATACGCACAACCAAGCGAGAACCTTTGAATGAGTGCAGCAGCCTTGATGCGCAGATAGAAAGTTCTGAGGGCGATTCCTGCTCAATACTCGATCTTATTGCGGACGATACCGCTCTTGAATTCGTGGAGGATGTTTCCGAACGTTCGGAAGCTGAAACTATACGTCAGATTGTGGACACACTCCCAGAGCCGTACAGAAGCATTATACAGGCTCATTATTTTGAGGAAGCAACTTTAAAAGAGATCGCCGAAAGGCTCTCTGTGAGCGGTACAAGGGTTCGTCAGCGTGAGTTAAAAGCTCTTGCAATGTTAAGACAAAATGACCTGCTCAGAAAGATTTATACTGAAAGTTGATTTATTGGATAAAATTTAACGTTTCTGAATGCTATCGATAGTGCATGAAAAAATCGGAGCAGACTATCAATCCCCCCTATAGATTGAGAGTGTGTTTTTTAGTGTTATTATCCACCTACAGTTCCCATCGGTAAATAAATTTTTCCCTAAATCAGAATATCTCATGGGGATATACAAAAAGCAGACCGTTCCCGATCTGCTGAAATATATGTTATTTGCAAGCCTGCTCCGAGTAATTATCTTTAAGAACCTTTTTCAGCTTTTTCCAAAGCCTTATATTCGGCTCTTTAAGCTTCGCATCACTGCACCAGTAATAATAAGCCTGTTCACGTATTGGCTGCGGAATCACTGGGAACGGCTTTGTAACAGCACTGAAAATAAAGTCCGAAAACTCCGTGAAGCTGTAGTGTTGTTTAATCCCAAAGTCTGAATCATGTTCGTATAGATCTGACGGACAATCATAAAACGACTTTACAACATATCTGTAAGCCTCTAAGAGAGTATAATCTCCAAGCCTCATTATAGTCTTGATCTCATGGAGCAGGTGTGCTAAAACCTCTTTTGCAGTTAATTCACTGCGTTTTATTGCTTTCTTCATGTGATTATGTCCTTTATTGTGTATTGCAGATAGTCTGCGTTTCTTCTGCGTAAAATGGATTATTTAAAAATGAATATAGGATAAATCCCAGTGATTCAGCTTCAAACTCCTGTTGTTCCCTACTTATGGCGCAATCTTCCAATGTGTGACCGAGAAGCAAGTGTGCCAGCTCATGCATTAATGTGAGCCTTGCGCTCTCAGGAGTTATATTAGAATTAAGTACAATAATATTTTTACCGTCCCTTTTGTAAACAACACCTGCAGCTTCCCTTAAATAGTTTCCTTTAGAATCTAAAAGAACGGTAATATTAAGCTGTTCAAGTATCTGTAACAGCTTCCTGCACGGTTGAGACTGTTTTTTTATCATAAATGGCATGAAAATTTCCTCCTGTAACTACTTGACAAGCCGCAAAAGGAATGCTATAATAGATTTAGCAAAAACCCTTGTGGCTTTTGTGTGGGTAACAGTAACGCTTTGCTTGATCATAGGGCGTTACTGTTATTTTTTTATGTCAGACTTTAGCTTTTTAATCCCTCTGCGTGTTGCTTCCATTTTACTTACTTTTTCCTGTTCGCAGTATTTTTGTAAAACTTCCTCACATTCTTTATCCAACCTTACGTGCATGGAAACACCTTTAGGATTATCTGTCGGTCTGCCTGTTCTTGGACTCATTAAATCACCCCACTTTTTTGAAGCCCATAATTATTATAACATATTGAAGCCCAAAAGTCAATACCTTTTTGAAAATTTTCTTGAAAGTTCTTCTTGACATTCCGAAGCAAGAGTGATATAATAACAATGCAATGCAGTCTGCTCTGAGTAGGTTGTGTCCTAAGAATTTATCTGATATTTATGAAAATT
>CAJKFZ010000153.1 GCA_905199285.1 uncultured Ruminococcus sp. | reverse complement strand
ATAATAATATCTCGGCATCCGCTGCCGTAAAGCGGAAATTATTGCTATGCGAACACGCTCTTGTTCTGAAAAGCAATAGCAAGGAGGGAAATATGTCAAATCAGCTCTGTATCGTTCTTGATTTCGGAGGACAGTATAACCAGCTTATCGCAAGAAGAGTCCGTGAATGCGGCGTATACTGCGAAATAAAAAGATACGATACTCCTATTGATGAAATAAAAGCGCTGAATCCTATGGGAATCATATTCACAGGCGGTCCGAACAGCGTTTATGATGAAAGTTCACCCCATATTTCTAAGGAAATCTTCGAGCTTGGAATACCGATACTCGGAATTTGCTACGGCTGTCAGATCGTAGCCTATACTCTCGGCGGCGAGGTAAGCAGCTGCGTCAAGAGCGAGTATGGCAAAATTGAAATAACACAGTCGGGCGGCATTCTTTTCGGTGACATTCCCGAAAAAAGCGTTGTATGGATGAGCCATACAGACTATGTAAGCAAGCTTCCGGAGGGCTTTACTGTTACCGCAAAATCTGAGGACTGTCCCGCTGCTGCTTTTGAAAATCCTGAGAAAAAGCTCTATGCAGTTCAGTTCCACCCTGAAGTTACTCACAGCGAATACGGAAAAAATATTCTCCGCAATTTCCTTTATAACGTCTGCAATTTCAAAGGCGACTGGGAAATGGATAACTTCATTGACGCTACCGTTGCCAAGCTTCGTGAGCAGATAGGCGATAAAAAAGTCATTCTCGGTCTCTCAGGAGGAGTAGATTCTTCCGTCGCTGCCGGACTCCTCAGCCGTGCTGTCGGCAAACAGCTTACCTGCGTTTTCGTCGACCAGGGACTTATGCGTAAGGACGAGGGCGATTTCGTTGAAGAAACCTTTACAAAGCTCTTTGACATGAATTTTGTCCGTATCAATTGTAAAGATAAGTTCCTCGCTGCTCTCAAGGGAGTAAGCGATCCGGAACAGAAACGTAAAATTATCGGTACTGAATTCTATAATGTTTTCTGGAACAAGATTCGTGAAGAGGGCACAGACGGCTTCTTCGCACAGGGAACTATTTACCCCGACCGTATTGAATCCGGCAAGGGAAATACTGCCGGTCACGGAAGTACCGCAGTTATTAAAACTCACCATAATATGGTTAAAATGCCAGATGATATTAAGTTTGACGGCGTTATCGAGCCGCTTGGCGATCTCTTCAAGGACGAAGTGCGCAAGGTTGGAGAAATGCTTGGAATCCCGCATGATCTTGTCTGGAGACAGCCGTTCCCCGGTCCCGGACTTGGCGTCCGCATAATCGGTGAAATTACCGAAGAAAAAATCAAAGTTCTTCAGGAAGCCGACGCTGTTTTCCGTGACGAAATCAGAAAGAGCGGAATCGAAAGCGAGCTGAAACAGTTCTTTGCTGTCCTTCCTGATGTTAAAACCGTCGGAGTTATGGGCGATCACCGTACATACGATCATCTTATCGCTATCCGTGCCATTACAACAGATGACTTCATGACCGCCGACTGGGCAAGAATTCCTTACGACGTTCTCGCAAGAGTATCAAATCGCCTCACTAATGAGGTCGAACACGTTAATCGTGTTGTTTATGATATCACCTCTAAGCCTCCGGGAACTGTAGAGTGGGAATAATGTCAAAGAGTGCTAAAATGGCGTGATACTGCACTTTTCGGTTTACGTTAATGCCGCTTGGCAACGTTTTGGCAACATTTTTCGATTATCGACAACAGTAACAAATAATCTATCCGAAAAGATAAGAGCTATCTGATTCAATTACGAATCGGATAGCTTTTTTATTTTATTAAACGTTATCTACTTTCAATGCCTTGCGAGCAGCTTCATTCGGTTCCGCTTCCAACTTCGGATAGCGATATTTCCACTGATCATACTCCTCACGGCTGATCTCCCCATTGCGGTATTTCCGACCATTTCCACTAAGGTTCAAGCAGACCTGTCATTTTCGCAAAAGTCGAGCCGTTCTGCCTGTTGATGCGAATACGTTATCCAAACGAAGCCGAGAGAAAATTTTATTATTTAATTATAGCTTATATTTTGAATTTTTCTACTTGACAATTACCACATTATAATGTATAATAAGTTCTATTACATTTAAGGCAATTGTTACAAATTTAATGTGATAATTTTGTGATAACTGCTGAAAAGGAGGAATTTAATGAAGCGTATTTTCGCCAACATGAAACCGTACTGGTATATGGTTATAATGACTCTCGTTCTGCTCATAGTTCAGGCTTACTGCGACCTTGCTCTTCCGCAGTATACCTCCGATATGATAGACGTGGGAATTCAGAACCATGGAATCCAGCACGTTGTTCCGGAAAAACTCACAGCCGAGGACATGGCATTCTCACAGCTTTTCATGAATGATGAAGAAAAAGCAAACTGGGAAAATTCCTATGCTTTGAACGGTGATGTCTATGAGAGAAAATCTTTTTCCGAAAAACAGCTTGATGAACTTGATGAAGAGTTCATGATACCGCTTATCCTTACATATCAAAGTGTAACAATAAGCCAAGAACAGCCATCGAATACGAATGAAACCGATTTCAGTAAGCCTGTTGACGCAAATGAACTCGGCAGCATCCGTGAACAAATGGAGTCAACTGCCGAAAAAATGGGCAGCAGCACCATGAAATCAATGGGAATAGCCTATGCGATATCATGTTCGGAAAAGGCAGGAGTCGATATTGATTCCATTCAGAAAAAATATCTCTGGATTCAGGGATTCAAGATGTTCGGCATGGCGCTTCTTATGCTCACAGCGTCGATCGGTGCAGGATTTCTTGCGGCAAAAACCGGTGCAGGAGTCGGACGTGACCTCAGAAAAAAGATCTTCACCAAGGTCATTCATTACTCCAACACCGAAATGGATCACTTCTCAACCGCTTCGCTTATAACAAGAAGCACCAATGATGTACAGCAGATACAAATGGTTACAGCTATTTTGCTGAGAATGCTTATGTATGCTCCTATTCTGGGAATCGGAGGAGTTATAAAGGTTATACATTCCGGAGCAAATATGGGCTGGATAATTATTTGCGCAGTTCTGATAATACTTGCTCTTGTCATGGTTCTTATGGCTCTTGCAATGCCGAAATTCAAAGCAATGCAGAAGCTTGTAGATAAACTCAATCTCGTTTCAAGAGAAATTCTCACCGGTCTACCCGTTATCAGAGCTTTCGGACGTGAAAAGGTTGAAGAAGAAAGATTTGATACAGCAAATAAAAATCTTATGAAAACTCAGCTCTTCACCAATCGTGTAATGACATTTATGATGCCGGGAATGATGCTTGTCATGTACGGCGTTACGCTTATGATAGTTTGGGTTTCCGCACACAGAATCGACAGCGGATCTTTGCAAGTCGGCGCAATGACGGCGTTTATCACATACTCAATGCAGATCGTTATGTCGTTCCTGATGCTCACAATGATGTCGGTAATGCTTCCAAGAGCCGGAGTTGCCGCTGACAGAATTGATGAAGTACTTAAAACTGACACAACGATTCTTGATCCCGAAAAACCGGAAGATTTCAGCGCAGTCAAAGGAGTTCTCAGCTTTAACAACGTTTCATTCAGATACCCCAACGCTGACAGCAGTGCTCTTGAAAATCTTAATTTTACCGCCGAAACCGGAAAAACCACTGCTATTATAGGAAGTACGGGATGCGGCAAATCAACGCTTGTCAACCTTATCCCACGTTTCTACGATGTTACCGAGGGCAGCATTACTATCGACGGAATTGATATAAGAAATATTACAAAGGACGATTTGCGAAAGAAAATCGGTCTTGTTCCGCAAAAGGGAGTTCTTTTCTCGGGTACGATAGAATCTAACCTGAAATTCGGCGATCCTGATGCAGACGATGAAGCTCTTCGCATTGCAGCGGAAATCGCTCAGGCTTCGGAATTCATTGATTCCGACAGCAGAGGATTTGAACGTACTATCTCGCAGGGAGGCACTAACGTTTCTGGAGGACAAAAACAGCGTCTTGCTATTGCAAGAGCAATTGTAAAAAAACCGAATATCTACATTTTCGACGACAGTTTCTCAGCTCTTGACATGAAAACTGATGCAGCTCTGAGAAAAGCGCTCAGCAATTATGTAAAGGATTCGACGGTTATTATAGTTGCCCAGCGTATAAGTACAATTATGAATGCCGATCAGATCCTTGTTCTTAATGAGAGCCAAATCGTTGGAAAAGGCACTCATGCAGAGCTTATAAAGAATTGTGAAACATACCAGCAGATAGCAAGATCTCAGCTTTCCGAAGCTGAAATAGAAAAAAGTATAGGAGGCGGACAGAATGAGTGAGACCAGAAATAATGCTCCAAGAAGAAAAGGTCCTCCTATGGGCGGAGGAATGGTTGGCGGAGAAAAGCCGAAAAATTTCAAAAGCACACTGAAAAAGCTTGTTTCCTACATCGGTATATATAAAATACCTATTATAGTTGTAATGATACTTGCAGCGATCGCAACTGTTTTTGCTGTCATTGGTCCGAAAATAATGGCAAAGGCGACCAACGCTCTTTTTGATGGACTTATGCTTAAAATTGCAGGAACAGGCGGAATCGACTTCGGCTATATCGGAAAAATCCTCCTCTTTACGCTCGGACTATATATTTTCAGCTCGGTTGTAAGCTTTGTTCAGGGATGGATAATGAGCGGTATATCGCAAAAGATCTCATTCCGTATGAGAAAGGATATATCCGAAAAAATAGGCCGTATGCCCATGAGCTATTTCGAGAGCCGAACCTACGGCGAAGTTCTTTCAAGAATCACAAACGACGTAGATACACTCGGTATGACTCTCAACCAGAGCGTTACCCAAATAATCACATCAATAGCAACTCTTATCGGAACTCTTGTAATGATGCTTTCAATATCGCCGCTTATGACGCTTATTTCGCTTATCATTCTTCCGGTCTCGGCGATTCTCCTGTCATTTGTAATAAAAAAATCGCAGCGTCATTTCAGAACTCAGCAGGAATATCTCGGACACATCAACGGTCAGATCGAAGAAACCTACGGCGGTCACACCGTTATTCAGGCATTCAACAAAGAGGGAGAAACTGTTGAGGAATTTTGCCGTACCAACGATATTCTCTATAAGTCAGCGTGGAAATCGCAGTTTTTATCGGGAATCATGATGCCTGTTATGTCCTTTGTAGGAAATATGGGATATGCCGGAGTTGCGATATCAGGCGGACTTCTCGCTATAAAGGGAGTAATCGGAATTGGCGATATACAGGCGTTTATCCAGTATGTAAAGCAGTTCACTCAACCTATTCAGCAGATTGCACAGGTAATAAATCAGGTTCAGTCCATGGCTGCTGCAGCAGAAAGAGTATTTGAATTTCTCGATGAAGAGGAAGAGGAACAGACAGCAGAAAACTCCACAGCTCTTCCCGAAATCAGCGGATGCGTTAAGTTCGATCATGTAAGCTTTGGCTACGATCCGAAAAAAATCATCATTCACGATTTCAGTGCAGACGTTCAGCCGGGACAAAAAATCGCTATCGTCGGTCCAACGGGCGCAGGAAAAACGACTATGGTCAAACTTCTGATGCGATTCTACGACGTAAACGGCGGAGCGATCATGCTTGACGGAGTTGATGTGAAAAAAATCCCGAGGAGACAGCTTCGTGAAAATTTCGGAATGGTTCTTCAGGATACATGGCTCTTCAACGGAACTATCATGGAAAATATCCGCTATGGCAGACTTGACGCAACTGATGAGGAAGTTATTGCCGCCGCAAAATCGGCTCATGCCCATCATTTCATAAAATCCCTTCCGAACGGCTATAATATGGTTCTTAATGAGGATGCAAGCAATGTTTCGCAGGGACAAAAACAGCTCCTTACAATTGCAAGAGCGATACTTGCCGATTCAAAGATAATGATTCTTGACGAAGCTACTTCTTCTGTCGATACACGAACAGAAGCGCTTATTCAGGACGCTATGGACAGACTTATGTCCGGCAGAACGAGCTTTATTATCGCTCACCGTCTTTCGACTATCCGCAATGCCGATCTGATACTTGTTATGAAAGACGGCGATATCATCGAGCTTGGAAACCATGACGAACTTATCAAGAAAAACGGATTCTATGCTCAGCTTTATAACTCGCAGTTTGAATCGGCATGATTAAGGGGAAACTTTGTTTCCCCTTTTTCCAA
>CAJKFZ010000152.1 GCA_905199285.1 uncultured Ruminococcus sp. | reverse complement strand
TGTCGGCTAATGATATTCGTGATATGGAAGAAATGAACCCGATTTCCGAGGAAGAGGGCGGAAATCTGTATCTTGTGAATGGCAGCTTTACCAAATTGGCGGATGCAGGGGCATTTGTGAATAATGTTCAGAAAAAGGAGGAGGAAAACACATGAAGAAATTCTGGAATTTTGTGAAAAATGAAGATACTTCAGAGACGGAACTGTACTTTGAAGGTCCTATTTCAGACTGCACATGGCTCGGCGATGAAATTACTCCGGCGATGTTCCGTGATGAACTGACAAAAGTCAGCGGAAATCTGACTGTCTGGATCAACAGTCCGGGAGGCGACTGCATTTCTGCAAGTCAGATCTACACGATGCTCCGCAGTCATAAAGGCAAAGTTACTGTGAAAATTGACGGTATTGCCGCAAGTGCAGCATCGGTTGTGGCTATGTCAGGCGATGAAACGCTGATTAGTCCCACCGGCTATCTGATGATTCATAATCCGATGACTCTGGCGAGCGGAAACAAAACTGATATGGAAAAAGCAATCGCTCTTCTTGACGAAATCAAGGAGGGCATTATTAATGCCTATGTACGAAAAACCGGGATTAGCCGCAATAAAATCTCAAAATTAATGGACGATGAAACGTGGCTGAATGCTGAAAAAGCATTGCAGCTGAGATTTGTGGACGGTATTCTTTTTGACAAAAAAGAGCCGCAGGAATCGGAGGAGAATATTCCTGACGAAGATACGGATAAACCGCAGAAAAATACAGCATCTATGCAGTATTCGCCGATCCAGACTACCGCATCATTCATGCAAAAAATATCCGCTTTAGCACCTGCAAAGGGTGTTCCGATAGATCAGCTTGAAAAAAGGCTGGAACTTCTCAAATATTGATTGGAGGATGATTTTATGACCATTCAGGAACTCAGAGAAAAAAGGGCAAAAGCATGGGATACAGCCCGTGATTTTCTCGATTCTAAGCGAAATGCAAGCGGTGTTCTTTCAGCAGAGGATTCTGCCGCTTATGACCAGTTGGAGCAGACCGTGGTTGATCTCGGCAAGGAAATTCAGCGTCTTGAAAGACAGCAGTCCATTGATGCCGAAATGAACAAGCCGACTTCCAATCCGATTCTCGGCAAGCCTGTAACTCCCGAAATTTCGGAGAAAACAGGAATTGCAAGCGAAGCGTACAAGACTGCTTTCTGGAACAATGTCCGCAACAGAAATTATGTGGATATCCGCAACGACCTCCAAATCGGCGAGGATTCCGAGGGCGGTTATCTTTGCCCGGATGAGTTTGAAAAAAGGCTCATTGAATCCCTTGAAGAAGAAAATATTTTCCGTCCGCTGGCGACAGTAATCAAAACATCCTCCGGCGACAGAAAAATTCCCATTATCACGCAAAAAGGCGAAGCTGCATGGCTTGAAGAAGAGTCCAGTTACAGCCTTTCCGATGACGCTTTCGGGCAGATTTCACTTTCCGCTTACAAAGTCGGTACGGCGATCAAAATCTCCGAAGAATTACTCAATGACAGCGTTTTCGATCTCCCTGCCTACATTGCGAAAGAATTCGGTCGCAGAATCGGTACGAAGGAAGAAGAGGCGTTTCTTGTCGGAGATGGTAAGGGCAAACCTACCGGAATTTTTGCTGCAACAGGCGGTGCGGAAAACGGTGCGACGACTTCAACGGCAAACATCACCTTTGATGATATGATCGAGGTTTTCTACTCTCTGAAGTCGCCGTACCGCAAAAAAGCTGTGTGGATTTTGAACGAACAGACCATCAAAATTCTGCGTAAAATCAAGGATTCCAACGGAAATTATTTGTGGCAGCCCAGCGTTTCAGAGGGTATTCCGGACACGATTCTGAACCGTCCCTATGTCACTTCTGTCTATGCTCCGACTGCTGCGGCAGGTGCTAAAGCTCTTGCTTTCGGTGACTTTTCATATTACTGGATCGCTGACCGTCAGGGCAGAAGTCTGAAACGTCTGAATGAGCTTTTTGCCATGAACGGTCAGGTAGGTTTCCTTGCTTCACAAAGAGTTGACGGCAAACTTATCCTGCCGGAAGCTGTGAAAACACTTACTATCAAAAAGGCGTGACCTGCCATGTTTACGGCAGGTCTGCCGACGTTATTTCCGCTGAACGGAGGCTGATGCAGTTTGGTAACACTTCAAGAGGCAAAAAATTATCTCCGTGTTGACCACTGTGAGGACGACAGGCTGATTTCTGATTTGCTGATGACTGCGAAAACGCTGTGCATGGATGTTGGGCGTATGAGTGAGGAAAAGTTTGAGAAGAACGAGGATACCACCAGAACAGCGATGCTGTTCACAGTATCTTACCTCTATGAAAACCGAAATACTGCGGATTTTCATAAGCTGACACTTTCTCTGCGTTCCATTTTATTTGCACAGAGGGAGGGCATTATTTGATGGAAATTGGAAAATTAAATCAGCGTATCACGATTTTGGAACACAGCACGAAGATCGATAATATCGGTAATCATAAGGCTCAGTGGGACGAAGTATTCTCCTGCTGGGCTTCTGTTTCTGTCAAAAATTCGGTGGAAAACTCCGACAACGGCACTACAAAAGAAGTACAGACTTTGCAGTTTATGATCTGGCAAAATACGATTACAATGAGAATTTCTGCGACTGCAAACCGTATTTCTTTTCGTGGTGTGATTTATGATATTATAGGTATATCGCCGAATTTTGAATATCGTGACTACTTGAAAATCACAGCAACGGTAAGAAAGACAGGTGCGGAAAATGAGTTCTATTGATGATCTGGCAGACCTTGTCATGGACGGTCTGCGTGAATATTCTGAACTTGCGGATACTGCAATGAAGAAAGCAGTCCGTAAAACAGCAACTTCTGTCAAGAAAGAAATTTCTGAAAATGCTCCGAAAGATACTGGAACTTATGCAAAAAGCTGGGCAACGAAAAAGGTCATAGAGAACAGCCATAAGCTGAAGATGACCGTGCATTCCAAGAACCGATATCAGCTTGCACACCTTTTAGAAAAAGGTCACGGTGCGATGCGTTCCTAATTGAAAAGATTAGGCACTAATAAAAGAACGCAGAGTTCTTGTTAGGAGAACTGATAATCTGAAAAGTGGAATGAAGGAGTAACGTCTTGAAACGCTTTCCCTGATACTCCGATTAGCGTTTGTATTTGTAGTATAATATGAATGTTAAAAGCTCGGTAAAGTCGGCTGAGAGATACCGTAACTTGTGCAAACAGAACGAAAGCTGTCCGGAGGCGGATGGTGTATCCCATAGGTCGGGGGTCTATAAAACAGATATGGTGAGAATGATAGAAATATCTGACGAACTTGCGAAAGTAAGGGTCTATACTTTTGAGGTACAGAAATGTATCTTTGTCTGAGAAAATGGCAGTCAGTGTGGTAAAGTAAAAATCGTGACTATGAAATTCCATATAATGTTACAGGCATTATCAAGCTGACAGGCTCAGAGCAAGCACCTAAAAATGTATGCAGAGATAGGATTATCGGAACGCAGAAATGTTGGAACATTTATTCAAACCTACTACAAGGGAATGTTTTCAGAGAAAGCAGAAATGTATAATCTGAATTTATCCAACGGAGAGTAGTGGCATTATCGATGAAACTCTTGTAATGAGAGTGGAGAAACAGCCACAAGTCAATATATGATTAAAAAGTGATAGGCAATTAATTTCATAGCTTCGAGTATGATTTAGGAGGAAATCCGAGAAAAACAGTCCGAAAGGAGTGTTGCCTATGACAAAACAGAAAAGATTACGCTATCTTGAATATTACAATTTACAAAAATGCTTCGATAATCTGTACGAAAAAAGCAAGCAGGGTGATATTTTCAAAAACCTCACAGAACTGATTTCAAGTGAGGAAAATATACGGCTTGCGTACAGAAACATCAAGCGGAATAAAGGCAGTTTTACAGCAGGAACGGACGGTATCACAATAAAAGACACTGAGAAGATTTCTGTTGAAAAATATGTAAAAATAATTCAGAGTAAATTACAATTTTACAGCCCCAAACCTGTAAGCGTGTTGAAATTGAAAAGCAAGGCGGTGGAACAAGACCTCTTGGAATACCGACAATGACAGACCGGATTGTACAGCAATGTATATTACAGGTTTTAGAGCCGATTTGCGAGGCTAAGTTCCACGAACGCAACAACGGTTTCAGACCAAACAGAAGTACCGAAAATGCACTTGCACAATGCTACAGAATGATACAAAAGCAAAACCTGCACTTTGTTGTGGATATAGACATCAAGGGATTTTTCGACAATGTGAATCATTCAAAACTGATACGTCAGATATGGGCAATGGGTATACAGGATAAAAAGCTGATTTGTATAATTAAGCAAATGCTGAAAGCACCTGTTATTATGCCTGATGGCACAAAAACTTATACTACAAGAGGAACACCGCAGGGAGGCATTTTATCGCCGTTACTGTCAAACATCGTTTTAAACGAACTTGACTGGTGGATTACGTCACAATGGGAAAGTATTCCTACAGAAAGAGAATACAAATGCAGTGTGAATAAAAATGGGTCTGTAAGTAAAAGCAGTGTTTTTGCTGCCCTGAGAGGTACAAATCTTAAGGAAATGTATATCGTAAGGTATGCAGATGATTTTAAAATCTTCTGCCGCAAGAAAAGCGATGCCGAAAAAATATTTATCGCAGTCAGAAAATGGCTTAAGGAACGACTGAAACTTGATATAAGCGAAGAAAAATCCAAAGTTGTAAATCTCAGAAAACACTACTCTGAATTTTTAGGATTTAAGATGAAAGCAGTCAAAAAAGGCGGTAAATACGCTGTTAAATTACACATGACAGATAAAGCTGTCAAAAATACAGAAGAAAAACTAAAGAAACAAATTGAGAAAATCCAAAGACCTAAAGATAAAAATCAATCGGTTTATGAAATCGAAAGATATAACCAAATGGTTGAGGGTATTCAGAATTACTACAGACCTGCCACACACATAACAATTGACTGTGCCGATATTCAAAGGAAAATAGCTGTCGCAATGCAAAGCGGACTGAAACATCGGATGAAGAAAAAAGGTACAATAAACAATCCTCACATAAAAGAAAGGTATGCGACAAGCAGACAACTTCGATTTATAGACGGCAGACCACTTGTTCCTATTGGGTATGTGCAAACAAAATTCCCGATGTACAAAAAGAAAAGCATTTGTAAATACACTAAAATCGGGCGTGAGGAAATCCATAAAAACTTACGCTTTGACAACTATGTGCTTACAGTTATGAAACAAATGCTATCAAATTACAAAAATACGGACAGTATAGAGTACACAGATAATCGTATTTCTCTTTATGCCTCACAGTATGGAAAATGTGCAATTTTAGGTACTATACTTGATATTGATGATATTCACTGCCATCACAAACTTCCACGAAAACTGGGCGGTAAGGATAATTATCAGAATTTAGTTATCGTTCATAAAGATATACATACTCTTGTACACGCTGTCAAAGTGGAATGTATCAGCAAATATCTGTCAAAATTCAGTCTGAATGCAAAACAAAAACAAAGATTAAACAGCCTTAGAAAAATGGCTGGTAACGAACCGATATAAATATGTAATCTTAAAGTTTTGAAATCGTTGCAATCGCATAAAAATCATATATTGAGGGAACGCCGTGTGCGGTGAAAGTCGCATGCACGGTGTGGAACGGGGGAAAATCCGAAGATTATTTCAAAGGATTACCTATCGTTATCAAAGCGAAATGGTGGTCGTGTAAATGGTAAGCCGCATATTGCTCCTGCCGAAGAAAATGGAGCGGATTTATTGGAATCCTTAATCAGAAAGGAACTGAAATGAGTTATGAAGAAATCAACGAAATGATGCTGGAAATGGGACTGCCTTTCGCCTATCACCATTTTTCGGAGGGTGAGTCTCCAAGACCGCCTTTTCTGATTTTTCTGTCTCCGGGAGAGCATACTTTTTCGGCGGATAATATCATGTATCACAGTTTCAAGAAACTGGATATTGAGTTGTACACCGATGAAAAATCTCCCGAAACAGAGGCGGAAATTGAAGCGGTTCTTCGGCATCATCATCTTTTTTACAACAAAACTGAAACATGGATTGCATCCGAAGAGATGTATGAAGTGTTATATGAAATGGAGGTTTAAAACCTATGGCTCTGAAAAAGAATAAGGTCAAGTTTGGTCTGAACAAGGTACACTGGGCA
>CAJKFZ010000151.1 GCA_905199285.1 uncultured Ruminococcus sp. | reverse complement strand
ATGTTTTTCAAGAATTTGAAAATGTATATGTGTCTTTCAGTGGCGGAAAAGACAGCGGACTGCTCTTAAATCTTGTTCTTGATTATATGCAGCAACACAACATACATAAAAAACTCGGAGTATTTCATCAGGATTTTGAAGCGCAGTATTCTTTCACAACAAAATATGTTGAAGCTACATTTGAAAAAAATATTGATTTAATTGAACCATACTGGATCTGCCTTCCAATGGCAACAAGAACAGCTCTCAGCAGTTATGAAATGTACTGGTATCCATGGGATGACGCCAAAGAAGAAATATGGGTAAGACCTATGCCGAATAAACCCTATGTTATTAATCTCAAAAACAATCCTTTTTACTATTATAAGTATAAAATGCATCAGGAAAATCTTGCCAAACAATTCGGAAGGTGGTATAAAGAAATACATGGCGGTGGAAAAACTGTGTGTCTGCTCGGACTAAGAGCCTCGGAATCTTTACAGCGATACAGCTCGATCGTTAATAAGAAATATGGATATAACGGAACTTGCTGGATATCTAAAATGTTTAAAGATGTATGGTGCGCTTCTCCTATATACGACTGGACCATAAATGATATATGGACAGCAAATTATAAGTTTAATTATGAATACAATCATATTTACGATCTTTATTACAGAGCCGGTCTGAAACCGGAACAGATGCGTGTAGCTTCGCCTTTCAATGATTACGCAAAAGACAGCCTTCATTTATACAGAGTTCTTGAGCCGGAAACATGGGGCAAGCTTCTTGGACGTGTGAAAGGAGCAAATTTCACTGCCATATACGGAAGAACCACCGCTATGGCATATAGAAATATCAAGCTTCCGAAAGGTCATACATGGAGATCGTATACCGAATTTCTGCTTAATACCCTTCCAAAACGCCTCAGAAAAGAATATATCGAAAAGTTTAAAACATCTATAAAATTCTGGCATGAAACAGGCGGAGGTCTTTCAGAAGAAACTATAAAAGAACTTGAAATCAACGGTTATAAAATCAAACGCAATGGAGTTTCAAACTATACGATCGATAAAAAATCAAGAATAGTTTTCATAGGAAACATTCCCGATGATACCGACGATATCTTATCTACAAAAGATATTCCAAGCTGGAAACGTATGTGTATATGCATTCTAAAAAATGACCACGCCTGTAAATCAATGGGATTTGCAGAAACAAAAAAACAAAGAGAACGTATCGAGAAAATTAAAAGAAAATATAAGAGTCTGGAGGAATTATAATTGAAATTCATCAGTCCTGTTTATAATGTAAAAGCCGTACCTATTGAAAAAGTTATTCCCAATACATATAATCCTAACTCAGTTGCGCCGCCGGAACTTAAATTGCTATACGACAGTATAAAAGAAGATGGCTACACAATGCCCGTTGTATGTTATTATTCTCAGAAAGAAGATTTGTACATAATTGTTGACGGATTCCATCGTTATCGTGTAATGCTGGAAAATAAGGATATTTACGAACGTGAGAACGGAATGCTTCCTGTTTCAGTAATTGATAAACCTCTGGCAAAAAGAATGGCAAGCACTATACGTCATAACAGAGCAAGAGGTTCGCATAATGTCGATTTAATGGGAAATATAGTAAAAGAACTTCACGATCTTGGAAGATCAGACGCATGGATATCTAAACATCTCGGCATGGACAAAGATGAAATCCTGCGCTTAAAGCAGATAACGGGTTTAGCCTCATTGTTCAGGGAAATAAATTTTGGAAAGGCTTGGATCCCGGAGAATGAATCAGCTGATTCAGATTCAGAAAACAAAGAGGAGCTGCTTGTATAAATTCTGACATTTTGTAAAACAATACTGCTTATTCCAGAAGTTGTCAGCATTTTATATGAACAGATTCTTATATTCTCCGCTTGCTTTGCAGTCTTACTTGTGTTACAATATAATTATCTGATCAAAGGAGGAATTCTGAATGTCAACGATCGCAGTAATCGACGATGATCAACATATAAATGAAATGCTTACAGATCTGCTTACACGTGAAGGATATTACGTCTTGAACGCATACTCTGGTACGGAGGCGGTTTACCTTTTATCCCAGAATGTTCCTGATTTAATTTTGCTCGATCTGATGATGCCAGGACTTTCCGGTGAAGAAGTTCTTTCACAAATAAAAGAAATTCCCGTTATCGTTATGAGCGCAAAAGCGGATATTCATAATAAGGTGGAACTTCTCTTAGGCGGCGCAGCAGACTATATCACCAAACCGTTCGATACACAGGAACTACTTGCAAGAATTATAGTTCAGCTTCGGAAGAACAGAATTAAAAATTCAGATATACTGAAATTTGCAGATTTGATTTTAAACTGCGTTTCTCACGAAGTTATGGCAGGAGGAAATGCTGTAAGACTGACAAAAACTGAATATGCTATTCTCAAACTGCTGATGCAGAATCCTGCTCAGGTAATCACAAAATCGGCTATACTGGATAAAATAAGCATAGATACTCCCGACTGTGTGGAAAGTTCACTGAAAGTGCATATCAGCAATCTTCGCAGAAAACTGCGTGAAGCTTCCTGTAAAGATTACATTGAATCAGTCTGGGGTATAGGATTTAAAATGAGAGAATCTTAGAATTTCCTATGTGGATAGATTCTTAACTAAATCTTAACTCTTTTCTTTACCGCTTTCTTAACAATTACGTGTTAGAATATCAGTATCAAGAAAAGGAGGACTATTCAAATGGAATATGTTTTAACAACCAATTCGCTTAGCAAGCAATATCGTCATTTCAAGGCTTTAAACGGTCTTTCCATGCGTGTTCCGAAAGGCTCTATCTACGGTTTTATCGGAAAAAACGGCGCAGGAAAAACTACGCTTATCAGATTAATCTGCGGATTGCAAGAACCGACTTCGGGAGAATATTCTCTCTACAAAATAAGCAACAATAATAAGTCGATTGAAAAATCCCGCCGCCGTATGGGCGCTGTAGTTGAAACGCCGTCTATTTACCTGAATATGACTGCGGAAGAAAATATCAAAGAACAGTTCCGCATTATCGGTCTGCCATCGTTTGAGGGAGTTACTGAAATTCTGAAGCTTGTCGGACTGGAGAATACAGGTAAGAAAAAAGCTAAAAATTTTTCTCTCGGTATGCGCCAAAGACTTGGTATTGCAATTGCTCTTGCAGGCGATCCGGATTTCCTTGTGCTGGACGAACCTGTTAACGGTCTTGATCCCCAGGGAATTATTGAAATGCGTGAACTGATTTTAAAGCTTAATCGTGAACGGCAGATAACATTCCTGATATCAAGTCATATTCTTGACGAGCTGTCACGTCTTGCCACACATTACGGTTTTATTGACAGCGGAAGAATGGTCAAGGAAATAAGCGCCGAGGATATCGAAAATGCCTGCCGCAAATGTTCACGAATCAAAGTTACTGATATAAAAGCGCTTGTCCGTGTACTGGATAAAATGGGCTTTGAGTACAGCGTTATTGATGAAAATAGTGCGGACATATTCGCTAAAATCAACATAACAAAACTCACGCTTGCTCTTGCAGAGGTAAATTGCGAAGTGCTTTCACTTGCTGAACGTGATGAAAGTCTGGAAAGCTATTATATCAATCTGATCGGAGGCAAGGGCAATGAGTAAACTTTTAAGATCAAACTTTGCAAGACTCTGGAAAAGCAGAATTTTCTGGCTTGGAATGTTATTTTCCGCCGGACTCAGCGTATTTTTCATTCTTATGAGATATATAGATATTGAACAACATCAGGAAGTATATGCAAATTTGGATGAAAGCTATAAAAACGCCGACGAATTGATTTTTATGGGCGGAATAATTATAATATTTGCAGCTGCCGTATTCATAGGTATTTTTGTCGGAACCGAATATTCAGACGGCACGCTCAGAAATAAACTTATTATTGGTCATTCCAGAAGTTCGATTTACATTTCAAATTTAATAGTATGCACAACTGCCGGAATTATCATGCACTTGACATATATAATCACAACAATTTTGCTGGGAAATCTGCTTCTGGAAGATTCAACGTTAACATTTAAGAAAATTTTATTACTCACACTCATGGGAACGGCTGCGATGATTGCAGCGTCATCACTTCTGGTAATGATATCAATGCTTATCCATAGCAAATCAGCGGGAGCTGTAGCTATACTGATAGCAACGATGGTCATGTTTTTGGCATCAATGACTATTTTTCAACGTCTTAGCACTCCCGAATATAATGACGCTTATTCATATATTGATAAAGATACAGGAAAACCTGTAGTAGTAGAGAAAGAGAAAAACACTAACTATCTCACAGGAACAAAACGTAAAGTTTATGAGTTTCTGAATGACTTCATTCCAACCTCACAGTTTTATAAATCCGCTTTGCTTGATTCATCTAAACTTGATATTACGCTGATATACGACGGAATCATAATCCTAATTACAACAACGGCGGGCATCGCTGTTTTCCGCCGAAAAAATCTGAAGTAATTCCGATATGAGGTGAAATAATGATTAAGTTGATAAAATCCAATTTTTCAAGGCTCTGGAAAAGTAAAATTTTCTGGCTTGGCATGATTTTTATGTTCGGAATGGGGATTTATGCTGTTTTTTCTCGGTATACCGAAGTCAATAAAAAGCCTGAATATAGTTATGATATGGAAGATCTTCTATTTTCAGGATGTATGTTTATGATCGTGATCGCTGCAGTTTTTATCGGATTGTTCATTGGTACAGATTACCATAACGGTACAATCAGAAATAAGCTTATTGTCGGTCATACAAGAACAGAAGTATACTTTTCAAATTTCATAGTATGCATTTCAGCTCTGCTTATAATGCACTTTGCCTATTTTATACCCGTCATCGGAGTAGGATTTCCGCTTGTTGGAAATTCAGCGTCCGCAGATTCACTTATTAAATTAACTTTAATCAGTATAGCCACACTTATTTCGCTATGCAGTATTTTTCTTCTGATATCCATGCTCATTCACAGTAAATCAAATGCTTCTGTGACAGCAATTATTATATCTGTTTTATTTATGATGAGCGCTATGATGATTCAGAATAAACTTGATGGTCCAGAATACTATGAAGATTATGATTACGTCTATACTGATGAAGAAGGCACTATTCATGAAGAACATATAGACAGAGAGAAAAATTATGATTACGTTGATGGTACAAAACGTAAAGTATATGAGTTTTTGTACGATTTTCTGCCCGGATGTCAGATGCTTCAAATCACACAGCAAAACCCTGAAAATCCGGAAAGTCTGCCGATTTATTCATTTTCAATTATTGTCGTTACAACAGCCTGCGGAATATTTTTCTTCCGCAGAAAAAACCTGAAATAAGGAGTTGATTTTCGTGTTCTGGCTGACGTGCCTTTGTACTTTGCTTACGGCAGGAATAGTGATTCTGCTGATAAAGATATACCTTATGAAAAAATCAGCAAGGGAGATAAAAGAAAAAATTGCTGAAAGGATGTCAGCCGACACAAATACGTTAATTGATATTTCAAGCAGTGACAGAGATATACGTGCGCTTGCCGAAAGTCTGAATGTTCAGCTCCAGCAGCTCCGCCAAGAAAAACTTCGCTACCAACAAGGTGATACCGAATTGAAAGAAGCGGTCACAAACATTTCCCACGATTTGCGTACACCGCTGACTGCAATAAGCGGATATCTTGATCTTTTAGAAAAGGAAAAAACGTCCGATACAGTCCGGAAATATATTACACAGATCGTAAACCGTACAGACGCTATGAAACAGCTTACTGAAGAGCTTTTTCGCTATTCGATCGTTGCATCGGTTCGGGAAATGAATATGGAACCGATTTGTCTGAACAGCATTCTTGAGGAGAGTATTGCTTCGTACTATGGCGCGATCATACAGCACGGAATTACTCCCAACGTTGAAATTTCCGAATCCCCTGTGGAACGTACGCTCGATAAATATGCACTTATGAGAATTTTCGGAAATATCATCAGTAATACTCTTAAATACAGTGACGGAGATTTATCCGTTAAACTTACAGAAAACGGAATGATAACATTTTCAAACACGGCTAAAAACCTGAATGCCGTTACGGTCGGACGTTTATTTGACAGGTTTTATACGGTTGAAACTGCCAAAAACTCCACAGGATTGGGACTGTCGATAGCAAAGTTATTTACAGAGCAAATGGGCGGAACGATCAAAGCGGAATATGTGAATGAAAGTCTTGTGATAACTATATATTTTAAATAATAACTA
>CAJKFZ010000150.1 GCA_905199285.1 uncultured Ruminococcus sp. | reverse complement strand
ATAAAAAGTATATGAGAACCAGAATTTTCTAAAAGGAGTTTACAGATAATATGGAGAAAATTTATAAAATCATAATGGGCAAAGCGAAGTGCGCTGTTGATTTAGGCGACGGCAGCGAACGAGGCGAATATGTTAATCAGGATTATATTCTTAACAAGCTCGGAAGACCGCACCGCAGTATTAGTCTTATGTATTGCTACTATCCTCTCGATGAACAGTGGCCTCAGAGAATATCGGAAGCTATGAAAGATGCGGATATTTCATTCCAGTGGGATTATCCTTATGATGACTATTTCACGTATAAGGGAGGACTGGAGGGAGATACCAGCGGCGAGCCTTTTACATATATGCGTGATATAAGAAAACATGGACAGGATGTAACCCTCACTCTTACTATCGATCCTGCCGTTTCGGACGAACAGCTTGCCGCTATAGGCGATGACCTTAAAACCTTTGGACGCTTGCTTTTAAGAATCAATCATGAAGCAACCGGAAATTGGTTTTCATTCAATAAAAGAGCAAGTTATCAGGAGGTTGCTGATTTCTATTGCCGGGCTTCAAAAATAATTAAGCAGCACGCTCCGAACGTTAAGACTATCCTCTGTATCGGAGGAGTTGAAAATCTTGAGAAAGAAGAAATCGAAAAGGAAAAAGAATTTGCCCAGGCTGTAAGAGAAACAGATATATGGTCGGTTGATAAGTATATGTCGCTTCACTGGGGCTGGCCGTACGATGTTGCCGAAAAGGGAGGAAATTCTCACAGCAGAAACTCTGTTAAAGATACTTATGCTCTTACAAAAGCAAGCTATGAGCGATTTAAGTTCATTAATGGCGGCGAAGATAAACCTATGATAATGTCTGAATTCAACTCCGACGGCGATGTAACAGGAGCGTATGAACAGGCGGAAATGGTAAAGCTTTTCTGCGATATGCTTAAAGAAAACAATGCCGAATGGTTTTCGGGATTTACATTTTATCAGTTCCGTGACAGGGGACGGCTTGGTCTTGAAATTGAAGATCCGAATAATCAGGATGTCGGCATCGAACAGCCTGTTTTACAGACTTATAAGGAGATTATTCATGATGAGTGGTTTCTGCCTTCAATTGAGCAGAGCGGTGAGATAACTCTTCCTGTAACGTTAAGGTGGGGAAGTTCCGAGGATGCCGAGGGTATTGCAGTTCCGCTTCATTTCGGTAAAAATCCTCACTTCTGCGAGCTGATTTTCGAGGATGAATCAAACCTTATGATAGAACTGAACGGCAGATGGTTTTATAAATCGCCGAAAGCTAAAACAATCGATCTTATGCCTGCGTTTTATGAGAAACCTATTGAAGGTGAATGCGATATGACCTTGAAAATATTTGCTCCGCCGGCAACAGGCGAAAACGATATATCCACAGAGGACGGAATGTTCAATTATTATTACACCCTTGAAAAACTTCCGACGATCAGGATAAGGACTGAACCGATTGAGCCAAGTAAAGATCAATCACATATAGGAGAATGAAAATGAATACATCAGTTGTAATAGTTTGCGCAGGAAATTCCACAAGAATGGGCGGAGTTAATAAAATCCTTCTGCCTTTGGGTGAACGTCTTGTTATCGGAGTAACTATGCAGGCTTTTCAGAAATGTGAAAGTGTAAAAGAAATAATTATCGTTGCTCGTGAGGACGATATTCCGGCAATAAAATCGGAAGCAGAAGCGGCAGGGATAACGAAGCTCGCTGCTTGCACTACCGGAGGCTCAACACGTCAGGAGAGCGTTATAAACGGAGTACGCTGTATTTCAAAGGAAACGGAGCTTATTGCTGTTCATGACGGTGCACGTCCGCTTGTAAAGCCGGAACATATTGAAAAGGTTATCAAGGACGCTGTTATTTTCGGCGGAGCAACTCTTGGAGTTCCGGTTAAAGATACTATCAAAACCGTTGAGGACGGTCTTATCACAGATACTTCGCCGAGAAAGTTCCTTTATATTACTCAGACTCCGCAGATCTTCAGGAAAAAGCTTTACTTTGAAGGAATTGATTTTGCTCTTGAGCATGGTCTTGACTTCACTGACGATTGTCAGCTTGTTGAAGCAGTCGGCGGAAAAATCGCTATGACCACAGGAGACTATACAAATATAAAAATAACTACTCCCGAGGATATAAAAATTGCGGAAGTACTGCTTGGAAAAGGAGAATAATTATGTTCAGAATAGGTCACGGATACGATGTTCATAAACTTGTTGAGGGAAGAAAGCTGATTCTCGGCGGAGTTGATATTCCGCATACAACAGGACTTCTTGGTCATTCCGATGCGGATGTTCTGCTTCACGCTGTAATGGACGCTATGCTCGGAGCGCTCGCCCTTGGAGATATAGGTCATCTTTTTCCGGATACAGACGAAAATTTTAAAGATGCCGACAGCATGAAGCTTCTTGAAAAAGTTTACTCTGTCTGCCGTGAAAACAGCTATGAGATCGGAAATATAGACGCTACGGTTATAGCTCAGGCTCCGAAGCTTGCTCCGTATATTCCGGCAATGAGAGCAAATATTGCTTCGGCATTATGCTGTGATATTTCTCAAATCAGCATAAAGGCTACAACAGAGGAGAAGCTCGGATTTACAGGGGAAAAGCTTGGAATAGCGGTTCATGCAGTTGCACTTATGACTGCTGTTTCCGAAAAACAAGCAAATAAATAATTTTTATATAGCTATTGACAAATCAATTTTTCAGTGATATAATAATAATATCTTTTAAAACCGTTGAAGCGGAGATAAAGCTGGTTATGCTTCCACAGAGAGTTCGGGGCGCTGAAATCCGGATGAAAAACAGGTCAGCAAATGGACCGCCGAGGGTGCAGTCAAATGAGTGTAGGTGGGGAAAGATGCAATGCTTTTTCTATGTTCGTGCTATATGCTCAGAGTATTCTGCAACGTTATGGTGTGCGTTAAACATCGGGGATATGATTGTATCCTGCAAAGCGCACGGTTTTATGCCGTGAATCAAGGTGGTACCGCGGATAATGTTTATTCGTCCTTGACAGATAGTTCATCTGTCAAGGACTTTTTATTGCCTGACAGAAATTCCGGAGGTGCATTATGAATTTTTTACCCGAATACGATAAGGTCAAAGAAATTGCAGAAAGCGGAGAATACGACATTCTTCCGGTAAGCTGCGAGATTTTAAGCGATATCTGTACGCCGATCGAAGCTGTCATGATTCTGAAAAATATTTCAACTCATTGTTATATGCTCGAATCTGTTGCGGAAAAGGAAAAATGGGGACGCTATACGTTTCTTGGTTTTGATCCGAAAACTCAGATAACCGCAAGAGGAAATGAAATAACTATCGGCGATATAAAAATGACAACTGATGACCCAAGCGTTCAGATAAGACAGATACTTTCAAAGAACAGAAGTCCTAAATTCAGCTATCTTCCGTCATTTACGGGAGGATTTGTCGGATACTTCTCATATGATTTTCTTTCGTATACCGAGAAAACTCTCCGTATTGAGACGGAAGATATCGAGAATTTCAAGGATGTCGACCTCATGCTTTTTGATAAGGTTATAGCTTTTGATAATTTCCGCCAGAAGATAATCCTTATCTCGAATATGAGCCTTGAAGATCCTGAAACGGGCTATAACAAGGCTAAAATGGAGCTTCAGCAGCTTGCTGAGCTTCTCCGTAACGGAAATCGTAAAAAGGAAGCTGCCGGTAAGCTTACAAGCGAAGTTACAGCTCTTTTCGATAAGGAACAGTACTGCGAAATGGTCGAAAAGGCGAAAAAACATATCCATGAGGGTGATATTTTCCAGATAGTCCTCTCAAACCGCCTCAGCGCAGGCTTTGAGGGAAGTCTTTTTAACACGTACAGAGTGCTCAGAACTATCAATCCGTCACCGTATATGTTCTATTTTTCGGGAACGGACGTTGAAATTGCCGGAGCTTCTCCGGAAACGCTTGTTAAACTTGAGGACGGCGTTCTTCATACTTTCCCGCTTGCCGGAACTCGTCCCAGAGGTAAGACGGAAAAAGAGGACAAAGAGCTTGAAGCAGGTCTGCTTGCTGACGAAAAGGAGCTTGCGGAACATAATATGCTCGTTGATCTTGGAAGAAACGATCTCGGAAAGATAAGTAAATTCGGTACAGTTGAAGTTGAAAAGCTCCACAGTATCGAGAGATATTCTCATGTAATGCACATCGGCTCGACAGTTCGTGGAGAGATTCGTGATGAATTTGACGGACTTGACGCTGTAAGCGCAGTTCTTCCGGCGGGAACTCTTTCCGGAGCACCGAAAATACGTGCCTGTCAGCTTATTGCCGAGCTTGAAAACAATAAACGTGGAATTTACGGTGGGGCTATCGGATATATTGATTTCACCGGTAATCTCGATACCTGCATAGCGATCCGAATTGCATATAAGAAAAACGGAAAGGTCTTTGTCAGAAGCGGTGCAGGAATCGTTGCCGATTCAGTTCCCGAAAAAGAATATCAGGAATGCATAAATAAAGCAGCAGCAGTTATCAATGCTCTTAAAATAGCAGAGGAGGCGGATTTATGATTCTTTTGATAGACAATTATGACAGCTTTTCGTATAATCTTTTTCAGCTTGTAGGAGAAATTTGTCCTGATATAAAAGTAATCAGGAACGATGAAATGACAGTTCAGGAAATTGAAAAGCTTGCTCCGGATAAGATAATTATTTCTCCCGGACCGGGCAGACCGGAGGATGCCGGAATAATAATCGAAGCCGCAAAAACTGTATGCCTTAAAATCCCGACTCTTGGCGTTTGTCTCGGACATCAGGCGATTTGTGCAGCATACGGAGCAAAAGTCACCTATGCCAAAAAACTCATGCATGGTAAACAGTCGATTATTGAATTTGATTCGGAATGTCCGATTTTCAGGGGAATAGAGAAAAATGCTCCTGTAGCGAGATATCATTCCCTTGCGGCAGACCCTGATACTATTCCGGAATGCTTCAGCGTAACGGCAGTTGCAGATGACGGCGAGATCATGGCTGTTCAACATAAGGATTTCCCGATATTCGGTGTACAGTTCCATCCGGAATCTATAATGACTCCGGACGGAAAAATAATGCTCAGCAATTTTATTTCGTTATAAGGAGGACATAAGTCATGATTAAAGAAGCAATCGTTAAAATAGTTGATAAGCAGGATCTTACCTATGAAGAGGCTTATCAGGTAATATCAGAGATAATGTCGGGCGAAACAACTCCAACTCAGAATGCAGCGTTTCTTGCAGCTCTTTCAACAAAGAGCGCCAATTCTGAAACTATCGACGAGATAACAGGCTGTGCTGCTGCAATGCGTGATCATGCGCTTAAATTTGAGAATGACCTCGATCTGCTTGAAATTGTCGGAACAGGCGGCGATAACGCTCACAGCTTTAACATTTCAACGACTTCCGCATTCGTTATTGCAGCATCAGGAATCCTTGTTGCCAAGCACGGAAATCGTGCAGCTTCATCGTCGTCCGGAACTGCTGACTGCCTTGAAGCTCTTGGGGCAAATATAAATCTTGAGCCTGAAAAGTGCCGTGAGCTTCTCGAAAAATCAGGATTCTGCTTCTTCTTCGCTCAGAAATACCACACATCAATGAAATATGTAGGTCCTATACGCAAAGAACTTGGAATACGAACGGTTTTCAATATTCTCGGACCTCTCACAAATCCTGCAAATCCTAAATATCATCTTCTCGGGGTTTACAATCGTTCTCTTGCCGAGCCGGTTGCCGAGGTTCTTATGAAGCTTGGTTCTAAGAGGGGAATGGTCGTTTACGGAACGGATAGGCTCGATGAAATTTCGCTGAGCGCGCCAACGGCTGTTTGTGAATACAAAGACGGATGGATGAAAAATTACGAGATGACTCCGGAGCAGTTTGGCTTTGAAAGATGCACGAAAGACGATCTTCTCGGAGGTACTCCTGCTGAAAATGCCGCAATAACACGAGGAATCCTCAGCGGAGAAATAACAGGACACAAGCGTAATGCCGTTCTTCTTAATGCGGGAGCAGCAATTTATATCGGCGGCAAGGCTGATTCGATGAAAGCCGGAATTGAACTTGCAGCAGAGCTTATTGATTCCGGAAAGGCGCTTGCAGCTCTTGACGCTTTTATTGCCGAATCCAATAACTGAGGTAAATAAATATGACTATTCTTGATAAGCTTGCCGAGCACGCTTTTGAGCGTGTTTGGAATGCAAAGGAAAAACGCTCTCTTGATAAAATAAAAAGCCTTGCGGAATCTCTTCCGGTAGGAAAGTTTGAAT
>CAJKFZ010000149.1 GCA_905199285.1 uncultured Ruminococcus sp. | reverse complement strand
CATCATTCTTCGGATATCACTTTAATTATTTTAAATACCCCTTTATGGGGTATTTGTAATATTTTAATTGTGGGTTTCCAAAGGGGATGTACTCCCCTTTGGCAGGGGGGAAGGGGGGACAGAGTCCCCCCTATATCAAGTAGAAGTAACAGTAAGAACCTTTACAGCGTCGGGAGTAATTTTTCTGAATCCGCAGGTAATAGAAACAGTGATCTGATCGAGCTGACGGTCGATAAGCTTATCAGTTTCCATTATAAGATCGGTACTTGTGATAAATTCAAGAGCGAAATTACGGTCGATACCAATAATCTTTCCGTTTCCGGCAGCGGAAGTTTTAATCATCTCTGAACCGAAAGGAAGAATAAGCTTTCCGTCAGCGTCAGCAGAACATTCTGAAACGGGTTTCATAGCTGCAATTTTAGAAGCAAGCTCCGGAGAAGTGATAACAGTTGTCATATCAAAGCAATCGAACTTTCCGTAAAGAGCAGCAAGATCATCGTAAACGAGTGAAGTTGTTGTGACAGAAGCAGCGTTTGCCGCAAGAACGTCAACAGCCTTTTTAACCACGGATGAAGCAAGCTTAACACCAATACTTCTGAGCATCACGCCGAAAACATCAAGTCTCTGCTGTCTTACGGCTTCATAGGAAGTATTGATAAGTCTGCCGTATTTTTCAAGAACAGTAGCGGTTGTGCTTTCCTTAACTGTTGCAGTCGGAAGGGTTTCAGCCTGAGCAGAAGCCGCATAAGCAGCTGAATCATCGAGCGTACAGCCAAGATACTGTCCGGAAGCGCAGATAGTTTTTGCTGCGCAGATAGATGAAAGAACTGTTTCGTCAAAGCCTTTTCTGATACAGCGTGTTACAAATTCAGGGAAAAGAACTGCTGTTTCAGTTGAAGAGAAGAACTTCTCAACACGATCGCATTCAAAACCGCTGATTTTGATATTGAAACGCTTGAGCTGTCTTTCAAAAGCGTCAAGCTTTTCAAGCGAAGTTCCGCAGTAAGCAGAGGATGGGTCAAGCTCCTCAAGAGCTGATGTGAAAGATTTTCCGCTAAGATTATAAAGTCCCTTTTCAAGTTTGATTTCGTTATACATAAACGTACCTCCATAAAATAATTATAAATTTTGATTATTGTCAGTCATTTGTGATTGAAGCGAATTGATTCGCATTTCGATTTCCATAGCCTGAGCATTTTTCAGCCTTGTTTCGGCAAGCACAGATTCATCCTGTAAATTGATATTGTCCCATTCAACTCTGAAAACGGCGTCCGAGCCGATAGACGAGAGAAAAGCGCCAGCGATATCATTTATAACAGGAGTAAGCAGACGGCGGAAATACTCCAGCTCAGAAGTAAGAATATCCGCCTGCTGAGACGACATTCTTTCCGTACTGCTCCAGCTAAGACCGAGCAGAAACGGCGGAATTGAAAGCTTTGCAATAAGCTGTTCCAAAATCTGACGAACAGGAACATTGGTATCAAAGAGCTGATTTTCTGCTCCGATGACCTTGATATCCACATCACCGACAGCAACGAAGTCCTTAACCTGACCGCAACGTGCCGAATTCATGCCGTCCGCCCATTCTCTTGCGATCTGCTGCGCTCTTTCACGGGAATAAACCATATCCCCTGAATCTGAGGAAGGCTTATAAGTGATAGCATAACGTACATTTCCGGCACGGTCAAAATTCTGACCAACACACTCAAATATCCGCATAAGAATACTGCTAAGAGCCGGAAGTCCTCTTAAAAGCGAGTGCCCTCCTATAAGAGAGGCATAAAGTATCCTCTCAGGATGAGAAACAGTTTTCTCGGAATTATCGTGATTTTTTACCGTATAAACTCTTGCAAACGGATCTTTTCCGGAAGATATCCTGATTTTAGAGATATCTCCGTTCCACAATCCGGCGATACGGTTTTCGGAATCGTCAATAACGATCTCGCCGACAGCGCTGCCGTAAGTAAGCATACTATCGAGGAAATTATCAGTAAACGTACCAATCGACCTCCCCGTAAGCCCGACCGGAACAGCTTCAAGAAAGCTATCCAGAGCCTCCTGATATCTTTCATCAGAGCAAATCACTCTGAATCCTCCAGTAAGCCGGACTATTTTCATAATAGCAGCGTCAAGAACCGGAACAGCATAACGCAGCCTGTCATAAAGCTCCATTTCAAAAGGCTCAACAGACGGCGGAAGATTTATTTTTCCACCGAATTCACGCTGAGCAGAAGCAATATCCGTAACTGGTTGAACGCTAATGTTTTTCTTTTTAAAAAGTTTCATTTTTCCTCCTTTTAGAAAGATCTGAACGGTGATCAGCCATAAATTTTATCTTGAAATTGAAACGGCGAAGAAATCGTCGATGCCGTCCGAAGAGATCATGTCTGCCACAAAGTATCGCATATCGTCCATAGCGTGATCGTTCTCCTTGACCGGAGCGTCCATGCCGGACTTTTCGCTCCAGCGATAAAGCTGAAATTCTCTTAAAATATCACTGCATGATTCATGAAAGCGCAGCTTATTCTCCTTAAGAGCCGTGCTTACCTGACGTATACCCTTGACAACATCGTTATCCGCCTTAACCACTCTGAATTTGCCGTGTCTGCGGATACACTCGATAAAACTTGCGGCAGAAGGATCAACAATAACTTTGCTGATTTTCCTGTCGCCTGCAAGCTCCTCCAGAGCGGAATAATGTTCTTCGTCCGTGCGGGAGCCTCCCACTTTTTTCGAGGAGTAATAATACTCCTTAATTCGGTACCAGACGCCGTCTGAAAGCCCCCACAAACCGAAAGACGATGGATTAACAGTGCCGTAATCACAGGATATAACGAAGCGTTCACACTTTATTTCGCCGCTGAAAACATGAGTTTCAGCATTGAACATAGGATACACAACACCCTCGGAAGCCGTCCATTTTCCAAGAACGAACCTATCGTAAAAAGCGCCTGAATAGAGCCGTTTATAACGGTTTTTCATAGTTTCTGAAAGGGAAGGGTTATCATCCATAGTGAAATGAAGATAAAGCGCACGTTTCTGTTCTGCCTTTTTTATCCACTCATTATAGAACCAGTGGGACGGATTATCGGGATTGCAGTTGAACCACATCTTAGAACCGCTGACCGAACATCTCGCAAGAGCCTGTTCGATGAAAGAACGAGGCATCAGAGCCGCTTCATCGAAAAATACTCCGGAAAGAGTCATACCCTGAATCAACGAAGCCGAACCCTCATCTTTTCCTCCGAAGAGATAAAAGCGGTTTGTATTTCCAAGAAAAGTGATATCAATATAATTCCTGCTGACCTTTTCCAGACAGGTAAAGCTGTATTCCTTTAAAACGGGAATCATAGGAGTTACAACATTTCTGCGAAGCGAAGTAACGGTTTTTCCGCAAAGAGCGAACGAACTTCCGTCAAAACTTGCGCAGGCCCAGAAAATAAATCCGATAGACATCGAAAGAGTTTTTCCGCTTCTAACAGCGCCGTCGCAGATAATAGCGTCATAATTGCGGTACTTGGGATTTTTCCACCAATTCATGGTGACTTTCTGCTTTTTTGATAATTTTTCAATTGTCAACAGCGTCACCGTCCTCTGCGGAAGAAGTAAGAGCCGCCATAAGACCAGCTGCCTTTCCACGATCGGCGAAAGAATTTTCAAGTTCAAAAAGCTTTTCAAGAGCTTTAAGCCTGTCGAACAGCTTAACTTCAACACCGCCTCCCTTTACACGCTTGATCTCTGAAACGTTGAACAGATCAAGTCTTTCGATAACGTCCGGCGAGGGAAGCTCATCGGCGAACACAAGATAAACAGCGTCCGAGCAGTTACCGAATGCAAGACGTTTCAACCCGGCGGTAACGTTATTGCTGTCCGAGAGCGTTTCCCGAAGCTTAGCAATATTCCTTCTGCATTCTGCTGATTTAAGACAGCTTATCCCTTCGCTGAGAGCATTTTCCCTGCTGAAACCGGCTTTAACAGCCGCCTCCTCAACGTTGCCAAGAGTAACGTAATAACAGCAGAACGCATTGCGTTTAGATTTAAGATCATTTTCACTCTTCATAATAAAAAGACCTCCTTTCAGTCATTGAGCGGAACTGATCACCGTTCATAAGAGGGCTGAAATGAGGTCATATACAATTAAAAACCGTTGTATGGAGAAAAAATTTATTTTCGTTTTGTAAGAGTTTACAATTAATCATTCATTTAATGATGTTAAACCAGCAAAATCCAACAATAAATAAAAAAAGACCAGCCTAAAAAACTGGTCTTGTTATTATTTTAGAAATTTTAAGAAGATTTTGTTTCCTTAACATCCGTCAAGGTTTAATCTGTTCTATGTTTCTCACTATAATTATTCCCAATACCCATTAAGGGGTATTGGGAATAATTAATTGTGGGTTTCCAAAGGGTGGATTCACCCTTTGGCAGGGGGTATAAGGGGGACAGCGTCCCCCTTTAAAAAAATCCGAAGATAAAAGCCGCAGCGGAAGCCGAAAGAGCCACGACAATAAGCGGCAGATCGAAATAAGCCAGAATAACAGCCACGACCGTACCGGCAACCGATGTTATAAGACTTCCGGTGCTGTAAAAAATAGCAGGAATAGTCATTGCGCTCAAGACGGCATAAGGGATATAATAAAGAAAGCTTCTGAAAAACCTTGAAGTAATTTTCTTTCGGAAAAAGGTGAAAGGGATCATTCTTATAAGGTAAGTCACAACAGCCATAACGGCGATATAAACGATCAGACTCACGGAGCGGACTCCTCCTCATCTTTAACGGGAAAAAGAGCAGCCCCAACCAGTGAAGCGGCAACTGCACTTATAATAACGGCAAATCCTCCGCTGACCATAGTGAAAACGTACTTAAAAAGTATGCTTACCGCCGCAGCCGCAACAACGACTGCTAGTACGCTTTTCTGCTTTTTTGAGGGAGGAATGATGATTGCGAGAAACATTCCGTAGAGGACGATACCCATAGCGCTGTTTACTGCCGCAGGAAGAAGCTGTCCCGCCTCTGCGCCTAGAGCCGTCCCCGTGACCCAGCCTATGAAAGCAACGAGTATCATTCCGTACATATAAGCAGGAGTAAGCGGTTGTTTCTGAGCTGAACAGACGGCGAAAATTTCGTCGGTGATGCCGTAAGAAGCAGCGAGACGGTGAGGCGCAGTAAATTTTCTGTCGAGCTTTTGTGAAAGCGAAAGAGCCATAAGGGAATACCTTATATTAATTGTAAGCTGAACGAGAATCATCTCGATGATCGTACCGCTGGCGGCAATGATATCAACTCCGGCAGCCTGTCCGGCGGAAGTAAGATTGGTCGCTGAAATAGCGGAAGCGGCAAGAACCGACAATCCGGCTTTTGCCGCCATAATTCCAAAACCGAATGATACCGAAAGATAACCGAGAGCGATAGGTATTCCGTGATACATACCACGCAGGAAATTCGATTTCATTTAAAAATTTCCGATCAGTTGAGCGACTCAAAGCAGTTCATATAATCATCGGGCGAGCCGCCTTCAAGACCTGAGGTATAGGCAATAATGAAAATAAAGTTGTCGATTTTACGTCCGAAATAGGTCTGAGTCAGCTCAAAACCATAGTCATCGTAAGAAGTATGCATCTCGTACTTGATATATTCCGTACCGTCAATGTCAACAGTTTCCGTCTCATCGCTTCCCGTAAGAGTAACGCCGTCCATCATCTGTGAAGCGCTATTAAGTGCTGCTTCATAATAATCCTCAACAGTAAAGCTGTCAGGATCAGGAACAGTTTTAGAAATATTTTCATACATAAACATAATAGATTCGCCTGTAAGCGAATTGTTGGCAACAGAGTCATAAATTACAACCTGATCGAGAAGCTCAGCAGTAAGAGCAGAACCGGTTACATCAAAACCGATATTCATAGTAGCAAGAACGTCCTCTTCGGACATAAACTCCCATCCGCTTGGAAGAGTGAACTGCACTCCGCTGTAATCGCTGGAATAAACGTCGCCGTCAACAGTACCTCTCTCGAAATCGGTGTCCTTTGCAGCCGTAGGAGTCTTTTCCTTAGCAGGTTCAGTTTCATCCTCTTCGGGTTCTGTCTCGTCCTCTTCGGGCTCAGTCTCATCCTCTTCAGGCTCAGTCTCATCCTCTTTAGGTTCAGTCTCATCCTCTTTAGGTTCAGTTTCGTCCTCATCATCAGACTTTTTCTCATCCTCATCGGAATCATCCTTGTCTTTCTTTTTAGAATCTTCTTCGGATTCATAAGAAGAAGAGGATTTTTTGTCGTCATCATCGTCGTCATTGTCACCGCAGGCAGTGAAAGCAGACACGCTCATAAGCATAGCAAGGAGCAAAGCAATT
>CAJKFZ010000148.1 GCA_905199285.1 uncultured Ruminococcus sp. | reverse complement strand
ATTTTTTTTAAAACTTGCCTCATAAATCCTAATAAAATCATTTTTATTTTCGGGTTCAGGAATATTAAAGGCTTCTTTTAAAGCCTGTATTTCAGATTTTTTCATTGCAGCTCCTCCTTTCCGAGTTCATTATGTAAAGCTGCGAGAATCTTTTTTATTTTTCTGTTTACTGCAAATCGGGAAATATTATAAATACCGCTTATAACGTTTATAGGAACATCGTTTACATATCTCAGCAGAATTATCTCCCTTTCCTCATCCGGAAGTTGGTTAAGAGCCTGATGAAGAGATAAATTGGTAAGAACATTTTCTTCTAAATTTTCATCAGAAACTGTATCTTCAGAAATTTCCGAGGAAGGACGTTTTCTGAATTCATCAGCACAAAGATTTCCTGCTATCGTATATAAAAGCTGTAAAGTTTTATCTATATTATGGTATTGCGGATGTTCAAGATAACGCAGGAAGGTTTCTTGTGTAATATCCTCTGCGATTTCACGTTTTTTCACACGCAGATAACAATACCGATATATTTTATCGTATTGATCGCTTATATCAAATGACACACAAAAAACCTCCCTTCAACATTTTTAACGGAACAACTGAATCTCATGTGCGGATAAAAATGTAAATTTTATATGAACATTTTAATTATACCATATTTAAATCAAATTGTAAAGAAAAAGCCGTATCCAAACGATACGGTCTTTTCTGATTTGTCCCAATATAGGAAACCCAATTTTATAAAACTGCTGATTAAGTGCAATTACAGCAGAATTATTCTTCCGGAATAGTCATAAGAGTTCCGATAAATACAGGAAGCGATGTTTCGGTATCAACAATACAGTAAACGAACGGACGATCAAAAGCAAGGCTTATATCCGGTGGTATGATCACTCCATCAGTTACCATTTCAACTGCTGTAACAGCCGCGGCTCTGGTACCACTTTCACTAAGTTCTATATGAGTTTTGTGAATAATCCTGTTTATGAAAAGCGATGCTTCTGCCATTCTTGAAAAATTTGCACTATCGCTATTGAACGCCTGATTCATACCCATTGACTGCAATTCATCTGACAATTCGTTTTCATAATCATAGCTGAATTTAGGAAGAGTACAGTTAACACTTTCATATTTTGGGGAAGAAAGAATTTTATTAAGCGATTCCGGAGTAAGTCCGGCGACATAATCTGTCACTGAAATTCCCTCATCAGGAAGAAGAGCAGCAAATGCATATTTTTTTCCTGCGTAATATTTATAAATACCGGATGCATTCTCATCTTCAAGATAAAGATGCTCAACAGAATTCAGCATTTCGGCTTCCTGAACATTTCCGTCATAATCTGTAAAATTGCCGCTACTTACCTGATTTTCCTCATACTGTTCCATCCATTTTGCGTCAAAAGCGACTGCATTTATAATAAACGCAACAACATCCGGATCAATGTTATTGATTATTTCAGGTATCATTTCATCAGTTTTCTCATTCACCCAATTGTTTATATCCTTAACCGTTGATTCATCAAAAGGAGCTTTAAATGAATCGGCATCATAATAAGTTTTATTTTTCTGCAAAAATTCAGGAAGAACGCTTATTCTTTCGGAATCATTTCTGAACCAGATAGAATTAGCTGTGGAAAGCTTGCATTTTTCATTGTTCGGCTGAGATGTACGCTGGGTGTAGAGATATTCGTTAAGCTTATCTATGGATATTCCTCCGAGAGCTTTTTCCATTTCCGTAAGAGTTTCACCGTCTGCGCCGTTAGCCGTCATCGAAAGAGCCTGCATCACGGAATACGGCGAAATGAGCGTATTTGTATCCTCCGAAACGCTTTTCTGCATAAGGTCAAGTGCAAATTTAGTTTGAGCCATGATGAATTCGTCGTCTGCTTTTGCACCTTCGGCAGACTGCGCTTCAAATCCTTCGCTGAGATTTACAGTAGTATCATTAGGACTTTCGTACCCTACGGTATTTATCAGAGTTTTTCTCATAAGAACAAGATCGAACGAATCAATTACACCGTCTTCGCAGAGATCGGCAAGCTTCCATTCCTCCAGTTCTACCTTACCGAGCAGATACTTCTCAAGCATAACAAGATCAGCATTATCTATTTCACCGTTGTTGTTAACATCTCCCATAAGCACAGGGTCACACAGAGAACCGGGAAGATTCATGGACGCAAAACCATATTTCGATGCAAATTTCCGCATACTGCTGTGCGGAGGCGCACTAATAAGACATTCGTCTGTTGTTATATTCCACATATGATATTCTTCATCTATCTGACAATAAGGATTTACTATGAAAAGATGTATCAAGGTTTTCGGAAGAGCCTGTTTTCCAATAAAATTAATATTTTTAGGAACAATAAGTTCCTTTATGGCACAACCGTTGAATACCATATCTTCAAGAACAGTGATTCCTTTCGGTATATTTGCGGAAGAAAGAGAAGTACAGGAATCGAATGCCTGCTTGCCCAAATATGTAACGCTGTCGGGAATAGTGATTGCTTCAAGCTTAGAACATCCGTAAAATGCACGAATTCCAATACTTGTAAGATTTTCCGGCAAAATTATTTCAGTAAGGGACGCACAGTTTAAAAATGCTT
The DNA here is from genome assembly GCA_905199285.1 of uncultured Ruminococcus sp. Taxonomy (GTDB): domain Bacteria; phylum Bacillota; class Clostridia; order Oscillospirales; family Ruminococcaceae; genus Ruminococcus. The sequence continues at coordinate 3,789 of CAJKFZ010000148.1, read as the reverse complement.
CATCGCCGATCTCTTTAACTCCTGATGGAATGTTTACCGAAGTAAGCTTACTGCACATAGAAAATGCCTGTTTGCCGATTTCTGTAACACCGTCAGGGAGAGTTATAGATGTAACGTTTGATACGCCTGCAAAAGCGTGTTCGCCGACCACTTTTACGGGAACTCCCTCAATTTCATCCGGGACTACTATTTCATTTTCGGCTTTAGTCGAAGTTGCAGTAATTTCAACATATTCACCATAATTTTTATACATATAAATATCATAAATAGACGTTTTAACATCCTCAACAACAACTACAGCATTTGTTTTTGGCGACAGAAAATTTGCAGTCATCGGAACAGTCAGACACAGGCACATCACTGCCGATATTATTTTTTTATAACTCATATAAATACCTCCTGAAAATTTATTAGAATCTGCCTTCAAAAGCAGAAGGAGAAAATTCACAGCCAGATTTCATTTTATGCAAATGGAGAACAGGATATCTTTTAAAGGCAGATTCTGAAAGCGATTTTGTGTGTTCATAAAGTTTAACGCAAAATAGACGGCAGATGTGCGGAAAAAATTGTAAATATTTCGTGAACAAAGCTGAGCCGCTGGTTCAAATTTATGTAACGTTCCGGTATTTTTTATTATAAAACGAACATAATAAGAAATATAAAAGTGCATACAACAGTACTATTGCACAAAACCAACACTTCATAACTGAAAGGATATTGATTATGATAGAACAGGACACAATTAAGCTTTTAAGAGAATGTGATGCAGGAATCAAGATGGGAATATCATCACTTGATGATTCTATGAAATATGTAAAAAATCCAGAACTGAAAGAGATTCTTGATAACAGCGCAAAAGAGCATACCAAAATTAAACATGATATGCAGAATCTTCTTGATCGCTACCATGATGACGGAAAAGAACCTCCGGTTATGGCAAAGGGCATGGAGTGGATCAAGACAAACGTCAAGCTTGCAGTTGAATCATCGGATAACGCAGTAGCAGCTTTTATTACAGACGGATGTAATATGGGAATAAAATCGCTGTCACGTTATATGAACCAGTATAAGGCAGCTGATGAAAAATCAAAAAATATATCCAAAAAGCTTATAAGTATTGAGGAAAAACTTGCTTTTGATATACGGCAATTTCTTTAATTTTTACGGAGTGCAGTAAAATGTGCTCCGTTTTCTAAGTATACTGCATAATATATAGCAGGAAATTGTTTAAAGTGAATTTATTTATGATATCCGGAAATACTTATATTATGGCGTATCACATTTAGTTTTTTAGTACGCCTGAGGAGGATTTTTATGTTTGGATTAATGCCATTTGAAAGAAACGATATCTGGAATCCGTTCAGAGATTTTGAAAAGGATTTTTTCAAAGGTTTTGGAACTGTAAGCCATTGCCGCACTGATATCAGGGATGAGGGAGATAAATATTTGCTTGAATGCGAGATGCCCGGCTTGGATAAAGATGATATAAAAATAGACATCAGCGGAAATACGCTTACTTTGTGCGCAGAGCATAAAGCTGAAAATAATGAAAAAAACAGCAATGGAGAATATATCAGAAGAGAAAGAAATTACAGCTCATATTGCAGAAGCTTTGATATTTCAAATATTGATGAAAACTCCATTGGTGCTGAGTACACGAACGGAATCCTAAAATTGTCATTGCCAAAAAAGGAAAAGGAACAGCCGCAGACTAAAAGAATTGAAATAAAATAATCAAAAGGAGTACAGCTTTTCAAGTTGTACTCCTTTTTAAATCCCTGGAAAATTATTTGATTCCAATACGCACATTTCAGCAGCTTTCACACAAAACACAACGTTGTTTTATGCACAAAGTAGAAAATATAAAATACGCTTGACTTAGAGCTAACTCTAAGTATTATAATAATTACATAAATATATGAGTGGAGGTGGACACATTGACAATCAAAGAAGTAAGTGAAAAGTATGATATTTCACAGGATACTCTTCGATATTATGAGCGTGTAGGCATGATACCGCCTGTAACTCGTACAGCGAGCGGCATTCGTGACTATCAGGCGGAGGATCTTGGTTGGGTAGAGCTTGCAAAATGTATGCGCAGTGCCGGACTTCCAGTAGAAGCAATGATCGAGTACGTCAGACTTGTTCAAGAAGGTGATTCAACGCTCGCCGCAAGACTTCAGCTCCTAACTGATCAAAAAGAATTGCTCTTGGAACAGAAAAATAAAATCGATACTACACTGGAACGTCTTAATTATAAAATTTCACGGTATGAAATCGCTGTGAAAACCGGAAAACTTATATGGACAGATGAAACATAGTTTCAAATTATATTAAATGCTGAATGAGTAAAGAAATAAATCCGGAAAGGAAGCATTCGGGAACAATTGAACAAATAGTCTATGCTGAACTGTATCACATAAATCTGCAAAGAAATAAAATGAAGAGGAGATAATTATGAATAATCTTGAAAGAGCAAAAGAACTGCTTAAAAGTTCCGAATCCACTTGTGTGTGCTGCAGCGACGAAGAAACTCTTATAAGTAAGAAACGTGGTGTTGCTCCGCTGCTTGAATGGCTTGATGAGGGGAAAAATCTGAAAGAATATTCTGCTGCGGATAAGGTAGTTGGAAACGGAGCAGCATTTCTGTATATACTGCTTGAAGTAAAAGAACTTCATGCTAATGTTATCAGCAAAAGTGCGCTTGAAACTTTAAATCGGTATCAGATTGCAATTACTTATGATATCCTGACTGAAGCGATATGTAATCGTGAAAATACAGGATTTTGTCCAATCGAAACAGCAGTATCAGGAATAACTTCACCGGATAAAGCTCTTACTGCAATACGCAGCAGACTAAATAAAATGCCAAAGTCATGAAATAAATATGAAATAAATCTGCCAAGCCTTTCAAAAAAGCCAATCTCTCACTCAACTTTTTTGAAAGGCTTGTCTTATATAATGAATATAAAATTCAAATCATTTTTCTGTATGTATTTGGACTTATTCCGGTGATCTGACGAAACTGTCGCAGAAAATATTTATCGTCTTCATATCCGCATTTCATAGCAATTGAAGAAAGACTCAGCGAGGTTGTCATAAGCAAATATTTTGCCATAGCAATTTTAGCGAGAATTAAATCTTTGTGGAAGCTTACTTCAAAAATATTTTTATATGCAGCACGAAAATGACCGCTGCTAAGACTGAATTCTTTGCATATATTCTGCGCATTCCATGCTTTTTCCGGATTTTTATACATAGCTGTTCTTACTGAAATATATTTATTGTAACCTATAATATTTCTTTTGTCGGAAATAGAAGCAGACTTTTTATTTATTTCAGAAGAAAGCGATAATAAAAGCTCTTCCGGAGAACACTTTTCGGCTGGAACAACTATTCCGGAAGATACTATAGTATCAATTTTACGTTCCTTGCTATATGCAGGTGAGTGGGATATTAGAACCGTTATCCTATCTGCAATCAGATCAGAGAAATCATCCGAAAGATTGCCAATAGATACCGAAACGAAAGTTTTATCAGAAATCTTAGCGCTGAAGGAACCGCTGTCAACAGTAAGTTTTTTCAGACATTCTGCAATTTCAATATCAATTTTTACTGATGTCTTTTTTTCATCTATACGGCTATCATCAAAAAAAAGACTTGTTTTTATCATAACCAAGCAAATTTTATCGTTACTTGCTGAATTGCTCAAGGCATTGTCTAATTCACTGAAAAGTCCGCTGCGATTATAAAGACCTGTGGCGGTATCATGAAATTCTGAGAGGTTAT
>CAJKFZ010000147.1 GCA_905199285.1 uncultured Ruminococcus sp. | reverse complement strand
AGAGCGCAAACATTAAGAAGTTCGTGAAACAATCGGAGGTGTTCGGAATATGCAGTGTATCTGTATTGACTTAAAAAGTTTTTACGCTTCGGTTGAATGTGTAGACCGTGGACTTGATCCTATGGATACAAATCTTGTAGTTGCTGATGAAAGCCGTACCGAAAAGACTATTTGTCTTGCTGTTACACCGTCACTGAAAAAATATGATATTCCAGGAAGAGCGAGATTATTCGAGGTCATACAAAAGATGAAAAATGCAAACCAAAAACGCCGGAAAAACAATATGTATCATGAATTTACAGGCAGTTCGTGTCTGGCTTCGGAACTGGATAAAAATCCGTCACTTAAACTGGATTTCATTGTTGCGCCTCCTCGGATGGCTCACTATATGGAGGTAAGCACGAAGATATATGAAATTTATCTCAGATATATTGCTCCGGAGGATATTCACGTTTACTCAATTGACGAGGTATTTATTGACGTTACCGCTTATCTGAAAACCTACAAATGCACTGCCCATGAGCTTGCTATGAAGCTGATTCGTGAGGTTCTGCGTGAAACCGGAATCACAGCGACTGCCGGAATCGGTACGAATCTTTATCTTGCAAAAATCGCAATGGATATTGTGGCAAAGAAAATGCCGGCAGATCAGGACGGAGTTCGTATTGCGGAACTGGATGAAATGTCTTACCGTAAAAAACTATGGAGTCATCGTCCGCTCACGGATTTCTGGAGGATCGGACAAGGTATTTCAAAAAAACTTGAAGCGGAAGGTTTGTTTACAATGGGAGACGTTGCAAGGTTTTCGGAATACGGTGAGGATAAACTTTTTAAGATATTCGGAGTAAATGCAGAACTGCTTATCGATCACGCATGGGGTTATGAGCCAACACCTGTTTCTGCGATAAAATCTTATAAACCAGAAAATCATAGCATCAGTCAGGGACAGGTATTGTCATGTCCATATGATTTCCAAAAAGGACAATTGATAGTTCGTGAAATGACGGAACTTCTTGTGCTTGATCTGGTACGTAAAAGACTTGTTACCGACCAGATAGTATTGACTATCGGGTATGATCATACCGGCATACCAAAAGGCTATAAAGGCAAACTTAAAATGGACAGATATGGAAAGACCATTCCAAAACAAGCACATGGTTCTATCAACATCGGCAGACAGACTTCATCGACAAAATTGATTATGGATGCAGTTCTGAGACTATATAACAAAATAACAGATCCGAATTTATTAGTCCGCAGAATGTATGTGGTGGCAAATCATGTTGTTCAAGAGAATGAAGCAAAAGAAGAAATCGTTCAGTACAGTCTGTTTGACGATGTAGATGAGCTGGAGCGTCAACGTGAACAGGAAAAAGCTGCACTTGAACGTGAACATAGTCTGCAAAAAGCAATGCTGTCTATCAAGGATAAATACGGCAAAAATGCTATCTTAAAAGGGCTGAATTTTCAGGATGGAGCTACAACTATTGAACGTAACAGACAAGTTGGCGGCCATAAAGCATAAGGAGAATATTATGATCAAAGGAATACATCATATTTCAATGAAATGCAAAAATGATACGGAATATCAGGAGGTTAGATATTTCTATGCTGAAATACTAAAGCTTTCAGTTTTCAAGGAGTGCGATAAATGCATATTATTTGATACAGGAGCAGGTATGGTCGAAATTTTCAGAGACGGTAAAGAAGATCTGGAAAAAGGCACTATACGTCATTTTGCTTTTGCTGTAGATGATACAGATGCTTGTGCGGAGAAAGTAAAATCTGCTGGATATGAGGTTTTTGTTGAGCCAAAAGACGTGCAGATCGGCGGAGATCCCTCATTAAAGGCAAGAATCGCATTTTGCAAAGGTCCGCTTGGCGAGGAAATTGAATTTTTCTGCCAGAAATGGTAAAAACAGCACAAATGTATGGAGTTTTTTTGATGAACGATTATGACTATACAGATATCATGGAGCATCCAAGATATCAATTGAAAAATCATAAACCTATGTCACTGATGGAGCGTGCAGTGCAATTTTCGCCTTTTGCAGCTCTTACCGGTTTTGATGATGAAATTGACGAAACGGCACGTTATACCAATGAATTTGAGGTTATGTCAGATGACAGACTTGAGGAACTGAATAAGTCGTTTCAGCAGTTAATAAAAATGCAATATGAACGTCCGCTGGTTACAGTTATTTATTTTAAACCTGACAGTCGAAAATCAGGCGGAACGTATGTAACTTATAAAGGGAATTTCAGGTTTTTTGATGAGGAAGAAGAAAAACTGAGATTTGTTGACGGCACAGATATACCGGTAAAATTTGTATACAAAATAAAATTTAACGAAAAATAAATGTTAGCTGTCATTTGAAATATGATTTTGATTGGAGGATTTAATGAATATAGGATTTATAGGAGCAGGAAAAGTCGGGTTTTCATTAGGAAAATACTTTGCAGAAAACGGTATTAATGTTACAGGATATTATAGCCAAAAATCTGAATCTGCAAAGGACGCAGCAGAATTTACAAGTTCGAAACAATACAGTAATACATCTGAATTGATAAGTGACAGCAGCGTTATATTTCTGACAGTTCCTGACAGCGATATAAGGCAGGTTTACGATAAAATAAAGCACATGGGTATATCAGGAAAACAGATATGCCATTGCAGCGGTTCAATAACCAAATCTGAAGCTTTTCCCGATATATCAGAATACGGAGCATTTGGTTATTCTATTCATCCCCTTTTCCCTATAAGCGATAAATACAGTTCCTATATCAAACTAAATGACGCTTTTTTCTGCATTGAAGGCGATATAGAGTATCTTGACGAGTGGATAAACTTTTTCAATAAAATTGGCAATCGCATCAGAATTATTTCCGGTGAGACTAAAAGGGAGTATCATGCCGCTTGTGCTGTTTCGAGCAACCTTGTATGCGCATTGGTTTACGAGAGTATCTCTCTTATGAAAAAGTGCAGATTTACTGAGGAAGAGGCATTGATTGCTCTAAAACCTCTTGTAATGAACAATATCAAGAATATTTTTGAAGTTGGTCCTGTTGCAGCGCTTACCGGTCCGGTAGAAAGATGCGACACCTCAACCGTTATCAGACATCTTGATTGCATAAACGATGAACAAGACAGGACAATGTATAAAAGTGTTTCTCTCAAGCTGATAGAGCTTGCACAGAAAAAACATCCTGATACGAACTATGAATATATGAGACAAATTCTGTCGTCCGACTTTTCGGAATAGCAACATAAAAGATGCTTCATTTTGTTGCGGTTGTGCTATAATTTTGGGTAAGACAAATCAAGATTTGGAGACTAATGTTATGGGAAAACAAATCAACTATTACATGGAATACGAGAGTTTTATTCGCATTGCTGAAAAAGCCCTTGAACTTGGTTGTGAGATAATTCAGGCTGAACACGCAAATCAAATCAGCCGGGGATTTTCTGCTGATTTGGTCACTCCGGACTGCAAGAGTTATTTTTTCCATGTACCGGAAGCTGGTGAGGTTACGTTCAAGAAAGATATGTATGGAAAAAGCTATGTGAATGACGGCTATTCAGCAAGCGGAAATTCACTGATTCAAGCAGATTATTCCTGTATATCAGCAGAAGAAAAACGAATCTCCAGCGCTCGTTTGTTCTGCATCACGGGGTATTATGACGAGAACGAGGATTTTATCAGCAGACCGGAATGCTTGACAAATATCTACAACGCTTTGGTTCGGTATGCCAAAAAAATAAGTCCTTATACAGAACTCGCTGAGAAACGAATCAGTGCTGATAATGAGACATATGAATACAGACACAAGGAATATATCACAGAATACTGTCGGAATCTATTTAATGAAGGTTATGACTTACGTTGATAAATTCTAATTTATCGTTGTAAATTCCAGTGACCGAAAGCAGATCTGCATTCCGCAAAAAGTAACGAGCTTGCGAGTGGGAACGTGATATGCGGTCAAGCTGGCTACAGCTTGAAATTCTGATTTATGAGGGTAATACAATATCAAAAACAAGCCCGAAAACGGTTTATTTCAACCGCCTTCGGGCTATAGACTTCTATATAGGCATTACGTTTTACGAAGCGTCTTTCGTTTATATAAGTTTACCATGTTTTTCGTAGTCTGCAACTTTAATTATCTCGTTTTTATCTCCGACAAAAACTACTCTTGGACGATGAGTAGCAGATTCTTCAGGTGACATATTTGCATATGCCATTATAATGACTCTATCGCCTTTCTGTCCGGAACGGGCTGCCGCACCATTAAGACAAATCACTCCACTACCACGCTCACCTGCAATAACATATGTTTCAATGCGACTTCCACTGTTTACATTAACAATATAAACGTGTTCATACTCACAAAGTCCGGCAGCTTCCATAAGCTCTTCATCAATAGTCACACTGCCCACATAATTCAGTTCAGCCTGAGTTATAACAGCACGGTGTATCTTACTTTTCAGCATTGATATCTGCATTATACCGTCCTCCTTATACGTCTTCTGTAAAGAAATTGTCGATAAGACGTGTCTTGCCGATAAAAACAGCAATTGCGCAGAGTGCGGGACGGTCAAGCTCTGATATCTGCTGCATTGTTGCACAATCAACAATTTTTACATAATCTATATTTGCAAGCGGTTCGGAACTGATATGCTGTTTCATTGCTTCAATTATTGCAGAACAGCTCTTTTCGCCTCTTTTGACCATACTCATACCAAGGAATATTGATTTGGAAAGAACCAAAGCTGCTTTTCTTTCATCTTCGCTGAGATATGTGTTTCGTGAACTTTTTGCAAGTCCGTCAGCTTCACGGACGATAGGGCATCCGATTATTTCTATATCCATATTGAGGTCATCTACCATATGACGGATAACGGCAAGCTGTTGAGCATCTTTCTTGCCAAAGTACGCACGATCGGGTTTTACAATATTGAAAAGCTTTGAAACTACAGTGCATACCCCTCTGAAATGTACGGGACGACTAAGACCGCAAAGTTCCTGTGTAAGAACCGTCATATCAACAAATGATGAAAAACCTTCGTGATACATCTCCTCGGGTTCGGGATTGAAAATAAGATCACCGCCATGAGCTTCAACTACCGCTGAATCAAGTTCGATATCACGAGGATAGCTTTCGAGATCCTCTGTAGGTCCGAACTGCATAGGATTTACAAAATCGGATACAACAGTTCTGTCGTTATCCCTGTGAGACGCTTTAATAAGGCTTGCGTGTCCCTCATGAAGATAACCCATTGTTGGAACAAGACCTACTGTCAGTCCCTGAGCTCTCCATTCTTTTACCTGACTGCGTACTTCTTCAATAGTTTTAACTATCTTCACTTTTGATCTGCCTCCTTGATAAGTTCAGCTATTACGTCTTCATCTATGCTGTAAGTGTGTTCATCCGACGGAAAAGCACCGGATTTTGTTTCATTTATATAGTCAATGATACCCTGCCGCATAAGCGTTCCGACATCTGCAAAACGCTTTACGAATTTAGGAGTATGACCGGTTGTTAGTCCAAGCATATCCTGATATACCAGAACCTGTCCGTCGCATCCGTTGCCTGCTCCGATTCCGATAGTAGGAATAGTAAGTTTTTTTGTTATTATTTCTGCAAGCTTTGCAGGGATTCCTTCAAGTACGACTGCACAGGCTCCGGCATCCTGAATTTTTAATGCGTCGTCTATCAGTTTTCTTGCATTATCAAGACTTTTGCCCTGAACCTTGAATCCGCCGAAAGCGTTGACCGACTGCGGTGTCAATCCAAGATGAGCAACAACAGGAATAGAAGCTTTGACAATAGCGCTTATTCTATCGCAGACATCGGCTCCACCCTCAAGCTTCACTGCATTTGCTCCGCCCTCTTTAATAAGTCGTCCGGCATTTGCTACTGCGTCCTGAACGCTTACCTGATAAGAGAGAAATGGCATATCTGCTACGACAAAAGCATTTTCTGCACCTCTTGAAACGGCGGCTGTATGATGAATCATATCATCCATAGTTACAGGAAGTGTGTTTTCATACCCCATCATTACCATTCCCAGCGAATCGCCGATCAGAATCGAATTTACTCCGCACTGATCCATTATTTTCGCAGTGGTATAATCATAAGCGGTAATCATTGTGATCTTATCTTCGGTTTGCTTCTGTTTAAGCAATGTAGAAATTGTGTTCATATATGATTCTCCTTAAAATAATGTTACCTTTCCGTCATACGGATAAGATACAAGTATATTATACCACAAATTTCTTATTTTTTCAATATGTTCCGATAATTATTACAAAAGTTTATTTTCCTGAAACAAATTCATAAATGCAGAATTTTACTCCTGGAGTTTTTCCGATGATTGTGGATTGAAGTCTGAAACGATCA
>CAJKFZ010000146.1 GCA_905199285.1 uncultured Ruminococcus sp. | reverse complement strand
AAGTCAGCTTTAGAGAAATAGTTGTCGGCAAATGAAAAGCAACATATGTAAAAATATATTTGCTTTGCAAATTTACTGCAAAAAGCCTTTACCTTTACAGCCGAATGTGATAAAATAAAAGAAAAGAACATCATGGAGGTAATAAAATTGATTTTCGTAACCGGAGACACCCACGGCGATATAAGCCGATTCAAACAGCCTGAATTCAAAAAGATCAAACGTGGAGATACGCTCATTATCTGCGGAGATTTCGGTTTTTTCTGGAACGGCTCGAGAAAAGAAAAAAACGATCTGAAAAAACTTGCTTCACAAAATTATACTGTCGCTTTTGTTGATGGCTGCCACGAAAATTTCGACATTCTTGAAAGCTTTCCCGTTACCGATTGGCATGGAGGAAAAGCGAGAATCATTTCAGGCAATATCATCCACCTTATGCGAGGTCAGGTTTATAATATAGAAGATAAAAAAATTTTTACTTTCGGAGGCGGTCATAGTCAGGATTACGATTTCCGCCGTGACAGCGAAAACTGGTGGCAGAGGGAGCGTCCGACTCATGATGAGATTCGTGAAGCAATTCATAATCTTGAGATGAACGATAATAAAGTTGATTATATCATAACTCATGAACCGCCCGCTTCACTGAAAGACTGTCTTAACGTTGATGTACTTCAGCGTCTTGAAGTTCACGCTTTTTTCGAGGACATTATCAAAACCTGCGATTATAAAAAATGGTATTTCGGAAAATGTCATATTGATAAGCACATTCCTATAAAGTTTTACTCCGTTTTCAACAATGTAACTCCGCTTAAATAATTGGAAAATGTTTTTCCATTATTTTTGCATTGATTTAACGAAACAGCTATGCTATAATATAATTGTTCCAAGAGAGACAACGTTTCAAAGGAACAATACTTATAGGAGGCTTCGATCATGTGCTGTAATAATATTTGGAAAATGCTCTGCGAGATGTTCGGAATTTGCTGTAAATAAATGACAGCAATAAATCTTTGCAAACAAAAATAGGAGGTTTCAATTATGTGCTGCAATAACATTTGGAAGATGCTCTGCGAGATGTTCGGAATTTGCTGCAAATAAAAGGCAACAATAAATCTACGCAAAACAAAAAGCTGTTCGGATTTTTTCCGGACAGCTTTTTGTTTTATTAAAATTACATATTGGTTTTATCGCAGTTATGAATAACCTTAACCGGACAAGCCTGCATACAAACTCCGCAGTTTGTACACTTATCATAGTCTATAGAAGCGTGGAAATTCTCAACCGTAATTGCTCCGGAAGGACATTTCTTCTCACAGATCTTACAACCGATACAGCCATTTTTACAGCTCAGCTTTGTCTCTTTTCCGTTGGCAGCCGACGAACAGAGAACGTCGATATGCTTTGCCATCGGCTTTATGGATATAAGTCCGTTAGGACATACCGCAGCGCACTGTCCGCATGCTCCACAGAGCGACGGAATAATTTTTGCAACGCCATCAATAATTTTAACAGCGTCATGCTCGCAGACGACTGCACAGTCGCCTAAACCGATACATCCGAATTTGCAGACTCCGTTTCCTCCGTAAAAACGTTTAACTGCCTTGCATGATTGAACACCGCTGAATTCAAATGCAGTCTGAGTCGCATTGCAGTCTCCGTTGCAGTGAACAACAGCTACCATCGGAACAACATCAGCAGCGGCAGTTCCAAGAACTTCGGCGATTTTTCCGGCAGCTTCCGCTCCTCCCGGACGGCAGAGATTCGTTGCTGCTCCATTATTTACAATAGCGGCAGCATAATCTGCACATCCGGCATATCCGCAGGCTCCGCAATTTGCCTGTGGTAAAGCCTCGCCGATTTTCTCGATTCTTTCGTCAACCTCAACATAAAAAACCTTTGCGGCAACAGTCAGCAGAACTCCTGCCAGCATTCCGCAAATGCCGACAACGAGCGCAGGAATCAAATATGTCATATCTGCTCTACCTCCTTAGCTGAATAATCCCGAAAAGCCCATGAAGCTTACGGAAACTATCGACGCTGCAATAAGAGTTGCCGGAACGCCTTTGAACGTTTCAGGAATATCTGCATATTCCATTTTTTTACGAACTCCGGAGAAAATCACAAGCGCCAGCATAAATCCAAGTCCTGCGCCGAAAGCGTTGACGATCGACTGCAAGAATGAATAGCTGTTGTCAATATTCAGAACAGTTACACCTAGAACAGCGCAGTTTGTCGTGATAAGCGGCAGGTAAACTCCAAGAGAGCTGTAAAGCGAGGGTATACACTTTTTCAACATTGTTTCCACGAGCTGTACAAAAAGTGCGATTACAAGAATAAAAACGACCGTATCAAAATATTCCAATCCGTTCGGCACAAGAATTCCGTGATGAATAGGATATGTAACAAGCGTTGCGCATATCATTACGAATGTAACCGCAAGTCCCATTCCGGAAGCGCTGTCCAGCTTTTTGGAAACGCCGAGGAACGGACAAATTCCCATGAATTTTGATAAAACAAAGTTGTCCGTCAGCATAGCCGAAAGAAGTATTATCATTAAAGATTTCACTGACAGCCACCTGCCTTTCCGCAAGCTTCCGCATTAGGACATCCATGACATCCAAGCTCCTGCGGTGGCTTTCTTTTAGCAATTTTATTTACAAGAGCAATGATAACTCCGAGAGTGAAAAATCCTCCTGCCGGCATAATAAACAGCAGCATCGGATTATCGTGGAGAACTGGAATATCCATTTCAAACCACTGTCCTGCGCCCAATATCTCACGAATCGAACCCATGATGAAAAGCGCCAGAGTAAATCCTGCACCCATGCCTATTGCATCGCAGGCTGAAGCTGCTATTCCGTTTTTGCTTGCAAACATTTCCGCACGCCCGAAAATAATACAGTTTACCGTAATGAGAGTTAGGTAAATTCCGAGGCTATCGTACAAATCGGGAACGAATCCCTCGAGAAGAAAGCCGATAAGCGTTACAAAACTTGCGATAATTACAATAAATGCGGGAATTCTTACTTTATCGGGAATAACCTTTCTTAAAGCCGATATTACAATATTCGAGCCGAGAAGTACAAACATTGTTGCAAGTCCCATTCCGATACCGTTTTTTGCCTGAGTTGTAACGGCAAGCGTCGGACACATTCCAAGAAGCATTACAAGAGTAGGGTTCTCTTTAATGATTCCCTTAGTTATTTCGCTTCCCAATGATTTTTTATTTTCAGCCACCGAGAATCGCCTCCTTATTTTCGTTATAAACGTTCATTGCCGTATCTATGGCTTTTTTCATTCCCTTTGAAGAAAATGTCGCACCGCTTATTGCATCGTAACTTTCGGGAGCTTCCGTTATTCCGATAAACTGCTTGCAGAACGAAGCTTCATCCCTTACCTTAGAACCAAGACCTGGAGTTTCTCCGAGAGAGACAAATTCAATTCCTGATAATGCTCCGTTTTCATCAATACCGATAAGAACGTTGATTCCGTCTTTGGAATAGCCGTCTACACACACCTGAATGGCAGTTTTTCCGTCATTTGTGACTGCAATAGCCATAATATCGTCGTTTCCGAAATTATCGTCAAGCAGTCTGCTTTCACACTTTCCGAACAGCGATTCAACGCTGCTGTTGAACTTTATCTCTTTCTGCTCGACAATTTTATCCTTTGTGCTTTCGTATGCAAGAACAAGGAGCAGCGATGCAATAACGCTGATTATTGTTAAAACGAGAGTTGGTTTTATCTTATCCTTCATTTTTAACAGCCTCCTTTGCGCCAAACACCTTAGTCCTTGTAAGCTGTTCGATATATGGAGTCAAAATGTTCATAAGAAGAATCGAGAACGATACTCCCTCCGGATACGAACCGAAACGGCGGATAACATACGTTATTATTCCGCATCCAAGACCGAATACGATCTTACCTTTTGTCGTTATAGGAGTTGTAGCATAATCAGTCGCCATGAAGAATGCTCCGAGGAAAACTCCTCCGGCAAGTATATGATAAATCGGATCTCCGCCGGAAACAGCCGTAAGCAGTGCAAGACTTCCGATGAACGAGATCGGAGCTGCAAGCGAGATTATTTTTCTTGCGGCAAGATAAAGACCTCCGGCAAGCAGAGCAAGAGCACAGGTCTCGCCGAGGCATCCTCCGACCTTTCCTAAAAGCAGATCGAGATACGACGGAAGCGAATCTGCTCCGGAGCTTTCAAGAGCAAGCGGAGTTGCAGAAGAAACTGCGTCATACTGATATTCAAGCGGTTTTATCCAGTGAGTCATAGCTGCCGGGAACGAAACCATAAGAACTATTCTTGCTGTTATAGCAGGATTTGCGAAGTTTTGTCCCAATCCCCCGAAAAGCTGTTTAACAACTACTATCGCTACAAAACAACCGATAACAGCCATCCAGTACGGAAGAGTTACAGGAAGATTCATAGCGAGAATAACTCCGGTAACAACAGCAGAAAGATCGGTTATCGTGTTGCTGCGTTTCATTATCCTGCGGCAGAGATACTCAAAAATCATACAGCTTGCCACGCATACTGACGTAAGGGAAATAACTCTCCAGCCGAAGAAATAGCATCCAACGCATAATGCCGGAATCAGAGCTATAATAACGTTGAGCATTATTTTTGAAGTTTTTACATAATTATCGTCGTGCGGTGACGGCGAAACGATCAGTTTATTCATATTATCCGTCCTCTCACTTTCTTGGGATAAGCGCTTTTGCAAGCTGATTTGTTTCTGCAAGCTTTCTGTTCGCCGGACATACATATGTACAGCTTCCGCAGTTCATGCAAAGAGTTACTTTCAGCGTTTTAAGCTCTTCAATGTTCCTGATTTTATAGGCTCTGTCAATATCGGCAGGCATAAGTCCAAGCGGACAGACTCTGACGCATCTTCCGCATCTGATACAAGAGGATGCAGCCCGATCGTCGTAATGATCGAAAGCAAGCAGAGCGTTGGATGTTTTTACAACAGGCATATCTATATCGGGAACACTCATTCCCATCATCGGACCTCCGGCAACTACTTTTTTCAGAGAATCGAGGTCTGTCTTACAGAATTCAAGAAGCTCACGGAAAGAAGTTCCTATAACGGCGCTTACATTTTTAGGCTCTTTTACGGCATTTCCGTCTATTGTCAATCTCCTTGAAACGAGCGGCATACCTGTTTTGACATAACGGTAAATGAACGCAACTGTTGAAACATTCAGGACGATAACTCCCTCATCCGAAGGCAGCTCTCCCTCTTTAACTATTCTTCCTGTCGAATTATAAATGATTACCTTTTCTGCGCCCTGAGGATAGCTTGACGGCAGAGTGATAATGTCAATAGTATCGTCATTATCCGCCATTTCAGTGAACTTTTTTATAGCCTCCGGCTTATTGGCTTCAATGGCAAGTTTTGCATTTTTTATTCCGAGCTGCGTTTTTACCAGCTTGATTCCTCCGATAACATCGTCAGGATTCTCCATCATTTCACGATAATCCGCAGTTATGTACGGTTCACACTCTGCGCCATTAATAATAAGTGTGTCGATAGGAGTTTTCGGACTAAGCTTGATATGCGTCGGAAATCCTGCTCCGCCAAGTCCGCAGACTCCGCTTTCACGAACTGCCTTTACTAAACTTTCTTTATCGGAAATTTTCGGTGGTCTGATATCCTCAGAAAGAGTCTGCAAACCGTCTGTTTCAATCTCCAGAGCTTTACATACCGTTCCCATAGCTGTCCGATAATCACTTATCGCCGTAACTTTTCCTGAAACTCCCGAATGAATCGGAGCGCTGAAAGCAGCTTCAGAATCTCCGATTTTTTGCCCGACTTTAACTTCATCCCCGATTTTCACAAGCGGTGTACAAGGTGCGCCCATAGTCATCGACATGGGGATCTTCACTTTTTTTGGAATCGGGAAAACCTCTGTACGGCTGTTTTCCGTATTTTTACGGTGTTTAAGCCTTATTCCGTTAAGTTTATTCATCATATTCTCCTTTTAATGCTAAGAATCTGTCGGCATATGAAATCACACATATAATTTCTATGTAAACAGGTTCTGAAATACGCTATACATTTCAATTATATATGATTTCTTAATAATTATCAAGTACTTTTCATAAAAATTTTTCCCCTCTTCCTTTTAAATAGTTAGTTATATATAAAAAGCTGCCGCACCTAAATGCAGCAGCCTCATTGCTTCTGTTTCTAAAAAATAATAAGCGAGTACTAATTATCGCTAAGATCGTATGAAGGTTCTTCATTTGAAAGAGCAAGCTCGATCACTTTTCCATAAAATCCGGCAGGATTAAGCATAATTTTCTCTCCAAGCAGCTTTGCCTGAGTTAAATCCGGAGCATAAAGCTTCATATCCATAAGGTCACAGTCAGAATCAAGACAGCGGATATGCGTATAATATCCGTTTTCAATCTTAAGATA
>CAJKFZ010000145.1 GCA_905199285.1 uncultured Ruminococcus sp. | reverse complement strand
TTGATACAGGAGCAAATGAAAAATATTGTTTATCAGAAGATGGAAAGAGTTTTTTAAAAGATTCAGATATTATAATGAAAGAATCAGACTACGATTTTTCAGAAATAATTGCTGCATCTGATGCAGGTTATTTGATACGATTATTTAGTGATTCATCTAAAGAAGTAAGTTATTATTTTGTTGACACCAAAGGAGAAAAAAATAAACTGAACGTATCTGGTTATATTGGTTCTGCTGAATTTTCATCTGACGGAAAGCTCTTTGTTACAAATGATGGAAAGCTTAGTGTGGTCAGTCTTACAAATTATTCTGTAAAGCCTATTATGAGTGTCGGATTTGAAACAAAAGTAATGGATGTCATCGGAGATAATATTATTATTGTTGATGAAAACGGTACTCATATGTATGATTACAAAAATGAAAAAGAAATGGATGTTCCACAGATCCTTTCAGATTTTTTCTCTGAAAGAAATGGTAGTCAAAATGATGATATTATTACTTTCGATATGTGTTCCGGAGAGAATAATTCTATTTATATTGCTTGTTCAGAAGGAATATTTCGTTATGTAATGAACGGAAATCAAATAGAACAGCTTATTGATGGAACAGTATGCAGCCTTGGCGATCCTTCGCTTGAATTATCATCAATAATTTACAGTGAAGATGATACTATTTATGCTGCATTTAAAGACGGAAAAATACTGAAATACCGATATGATCCTGATCTTGTAACAAAAGTTTCGTCAGTTCTGACAATATACAGTCTTGAAAAAAATGATACGCTTTCTCAGTCAATAAGAAATTTTGCTACATCAAACAGGAATATAAAGATAGATTATCAAGTAGGTATGAGAAATGGTATAACGTATGACGATGCCATGAAGGATCTTACCACTCAGATACTTTCAGGCAATGCACCGGATGTTATTATGCTTGATGGAATAGATATAGACAATTATATTGATAAAAATATGCTTGTTGATTTATCGGAAAGTGAAGAAATATGGAATCCGAACGGAACGCTTCTGGATAATGTTGCGAAGTGGAATAAAAAAAGTGATAGCATATACAGTGTGGCTTGTAGATTTCGCATACCAGCTGTAGGTATACACTCAGAGGAAGTAGAAACAATAAAATGCTTAGAAGATATTGCTGATAAAGTTGAAGAATATCGTGAAAAATATGACGATCCTTACCCGATAATATATGTTGAGAGTCCTGAAGTTGCCATAAAACTTGGACTTATTTATGAGGGTAATAATGTAATCGATAATGGTGACGTTAATAAGGATAAGCTTGAAGAAATGTTTGACAGCTGTGAGCGTATATATAACAATTCTCAGAATCAATCAAATCCAATTAGTTATAGTATGGCTAGTCAGCACATAGAAAATGAATATATATTTGCAACAAGAGTAGATTCAGCTCTATTAGATGACCATACTTTAGCTTTAGGAACTATAAACACCTTTGAAGCTGATCTTAATCTGATAACTTCTATTGATACACTGAGTGTTCCTTCTGACATAGAGATAAAATACGGTATAGGAGATAATGATAAGCTGTTTATTCCCACTTGTAATCTGGGGATTATTGAGGCTGGAAAAAATAAAAATGCTGCTGTGAAATTTATTGCAACTGCTCTTGATGTGGAAAATCAAAAGATAAATCATAAAGATGGCTTTCCTGTAAATACAGACACACTTGAATGGTTTTATAATAAGAATAAGAACGTAAACAATAACAGTTTTAATATTGTAGAGAGTTCTATGTGCGGAAACCGTGAAGCGACTATGAATTGGGAATGGATGACGAATGCGGAAGTTGAGGATTTCGATAATTATATCCATGACCTTAATGAACCAGTGATTATGGATATAGTAACAGAAACTATTATTGTTGATGCAGGGGTGAAATGTGTAGAAGGCAGTATGTCTCCGACAGAAGCCGCTAATGAAGTAATAAGGCAGCTTGATCTTAGAATGAAAGAATGATTATATGATAAAGAAAAAATTTTCTGTTAGAAACTGGAAATACATTCCGTTTCTTCTACCCAGCCTTGTGGGTGGAATGATATTCATTTTTCTTCCATTTATTGATTCGATGCGCAGATCGTTCTGCGCATCTGGTTCTGGAAGATTTGTAGGATTAAAAAATTACCAAGTAACTTTTAAGAATGAAGCTTTTCTTCTTGCTGTAAAGAATACTGCCTTGTTTACAGTTATATGTATTCCTATACTTATCACATTATCATTTTTGGTTTCATATGCAATATGTAAGCTGAAACATATTCGACTTATAAAGTCTATTCTGCTTTTTCCTCTTGCTGTTCCTACTGCTGTGCTTGTACTTGTGTGGCAGATACTTTTCAGTGATGCAGGATATATAAACAATATTTTGATTAATCATGGACATAAAAGTATAAGTTTTTTTAATACATCTGCTGCATTTTGGGTGCTGGTTGGAAGCTATATATGGAAAAATCTTGGTTATACGGTACTATTATGGGTAACAGGTATAATGGGAGTATCTTCGTCGGTGATAGAAGCTGCAAAGGTTGACGGGGCAAATGAATTACAAGTATTAACTCGTATAATTATTCCAGAGCTAAAACCTACTCTTTACACTATAACTGTAATTTCCTTTCTTAATTCGTTCAAGGTATTTCGTGAGGCTTATCTTGTTGCTGGTTCTTATCCACATAAGAGCATATATCTTCTTCAGCACTTATTCAATAACTGGTTTGTCAATATGGATCTTGACAAAATAGCGGCTGCCGCTGTATCAGTATTCGTTGTTATATTTATAGCGATAGTATTACTTCAGCGTATATGGGATAAGGAGATGTAGACATGAAAAAATTACGTTCTGTTTTTCTATATCTTATATTTGCAGTGATCTGTTTAGTTATAATATATCCTGTATTTCTTGTTGTCATTCTTCCGTTTCAGGATTCGGATGAACTAAGGCAAACGCTTTCTCCTTTGACAATGTTTATGGGAGAATATGTTGATGTAGACTATATACCGCAGTATCCTACCTTGAATCATTTTAAGAACCTTCTTCTGTTTACCCCAGAATTTTACAGAGTTTTTTGGAATTCACTGTTTATAGTTGGAACTATACTGATATTCCAGTTAGTAGTAGCGGTACCGTCAGCATGGGCATTTGCCAGTTTCAGATTCAAGGGGAGAAGGCTGATTTTCAATCTTTATGTCATATTCATGCTAATGCCATTTCAGATTACAATGCTTTCTCAGTATTTGATACTGAATGATATGCATCTTATGAATACACGGCTTGCAGTCATATTGCCGGCCGTGTTCTCAACTTTTCCTGTTTTTCTAATATATCGTGGTTTTGCTGATATCCCCGTAGATGTGGCTGATTCCGCAAGGATAGATGGTGCAAATGAATGGCAGATATTATGGCGTATCGGTATCCCACTTGGTAAATCGGGCATACTTTCCTGCGTAGTTTTGTGTTTTCTTGATTTATGGAATATGGTAGAACAACCTTTAGCATTTATTAAAGACAAAAAATTGTTTCCGCTTTCGCTCTATCTGCCAATGCTGGATATCAGCAATGCAGAAACAATGCTTGCAGCTGCAGTGATTACACTGATACCTGCGGCATTTGTATTCATTATTGGTCAGGATTATCTAGAGCAGGGGATAATAGCTTCTGCACTGAAGGAGTAAAATATGAAAGAGAAATTTAAAGTTAAAGCGGTGAAGTATTTTCTTATTTTTATTGTGATAATGTTGGTTATGACCTTTATATCGAGAATGGTATATGTAAGCAAGCTTCCAAGAGTTATGACAACAAAAATAAAAACTCAGGCGTTGTCACACAGTGTAAAATGCAATGGAATTCTTGAGGCTGTAAAAAGGAATCCGGTAATAGTTCCAGAGGGATTAAGAGTAAGTGAAGTAGTTGTAAAACCAGGAGATAAGGTATTAAATGGCGATCTTCTTCTACAGTTTGATAAAGAATATCTTTCAGAAAAGATATCTGATTTGGAAAAAGAGATAAAATCAGAACTTGAAACACTTCCAGGTGCCTATGATACAACGAATAAGATTCCAATATTTACTCAGCCCGATCTTCGTATTTCAGAAGTATATGTAAAACAGGGAGATAGTGTACAGATAGGTCAGGAGCTTATTCGTCTTGATTATGATTATCTTTACGATATGATTAATAGCCTTCAGAACGATTTAAATTCCGATTTGATCACACGTGATGGTTATTATGAAAATGATGATAATAGTTCAGCTGACGCTTTAACAAATGTTATTGATGAAAAACAGCGTAAGATTGATAAATACAATGCAATTGCTAGTAACGGAGGAGTAGTTTATAGCAGTATCAGCGGAGTAGTTACTGATCTTAATGTTACAGCTGGATCAATCACACTTGATTCTGCTATTGCGCTGATAAGCGAAGATCCAAAACTAAGTTTTTCAATATCTGAGAAAAAAACTAAACTTGAAAAGCTTAAAAAGGTTGCAGAAGCCGATGGCAAAATTGTTAGTTTGTCAGATGGAGTGATATCCGAAGTATTTCTTAGTGCCGGAGATTTTACGACTGAGACAGCTGCCTTTATTATATCTGATACCTCAGCAGGAACTGTTTTTACGGCAAATATAACTGAGGAAGATATAAAGTATATTGCAGTAGGTGATATTGTTTCGATTAGTTTCAGGAATGGTAAAGTGCGTATTGATGACTGTGAGGTAACGTTAATAATCAAAGGAGAAACTGAAGGTTCTTATAAAATAGAGATACCTGTAGTAAATGAGCAACTTAATATAGGTGAAGTTGGTAATCTTTCGACATCGGTTCTTTCTGAGCAAGTGTATAATTGTTTGCCATACAGTGCTGTTAGCTTTGAAAATAACACTGAAATGGAGGGGTACGTATATGTAATTGAAGAAATTGAAGGTTTTCTTGGAACTGAATATATAGTACACAAGAATTCGATAAGCATTGATGATAAGAATGACACATTTTACGGAACATCATCGATTGTCCTTGATAATTCTGCATATATAGTTCTTTCATCCTCCAAAGAATTGTCTGAAGGGCAAAAGGTGAGACTTGCATAACACATCAAGTTTGTTAAATGTTTGACCATAAAGAGGTGCCATATGGTAAGAAATGTTCAAGAGTTACTTGAAAATTCAGCAGAAAAATATCCTGACAAGATTGCTTTTAAGGATAAAAATAATCTCGTAACTTACAGTGAGCTGATGATCAGAGCACAGTCGATAGGTACTTTTCTTTCAAAAAGAAGAGTGTACAACAGACCTGTTATTGTATTGACCGACAGAAACGTTGAAAGTATTGTTATGTTTTTCGGTGTGGTCTATAGCGGAAATTTCTATGTACCTGTTGACGTAAATCAGCCTGCTGAAAGAATAAAAGCAATCTTGAGGAAATTGTTTATCAATGTGTTATTACAATGATGCACAGAGAACATCTGAATTATTTATACAGAATCCCCTAAATAGTACATACCCATAAATAATATACCGTACCGGTGATATAGGCTATATCAATGGAAATAATGATTATGTTTATGTAGGAAGAAGAGATTTACAGATTAAGCATATGGGTTATAGAATTGAACTGACCGAAATAGAAGCGGCGGTCAATTCATTAAATTTTATTTCTGTATGTTGCTGTGTATACGATGAAAAAAAATTGTTTTATTCTATGAATCTACAAATGAATGTAAAACAGAATTGATCAATGGTTTAATAGAAAGACTTCCGAAGTATATGATACCGAATAAAATAATTCGTTTAAAAAAATTGCCTCTGAACTCTCATGATAAGGTTGACAGAGTAAAATTAAATGAAAGTCTGTGATATCTTGAAAACGATATATGATAAAGTAATTGTAATCGGACTTGGCAAGCTTGCGTTTCAGTGTGCAGAATACATTTCAAACTTATATAAAATTAATGTAGAACTGTATGATGCAAATAATCAACCGTCGACATACCTCAGAAAGAACTGCTGTAATACCAATATAAATTATTATTGTGTTTCCAAAAATGAGATGATAAAAAATCTTGAAGAATATGAAGAGGAAATTCTGATATTAAGTGTATACAATCCCTATATTCTGCCGAAAACAGTATTGGATAAAAGCAATATTTTTGCTTTAAATCTGCATCATGCATTACTGCCTAATCATCCAGGAAGATACGCAGAAGCGTGGGCTATATATGAACAGAATGAATTTGCAGGGATAACATGGCACATACTCACTAATAAAGTTGATTCAGGGAATATAATCAGTCAGAAAAAAATCAAGATCAATGAGGATACTACTTCAGTCAGCCTTTTACATGACATGAACGACATCGCATATAACGTTATTTATGAATGATAATAATTTAAATAATTTTAAAATAATAGAATATGATTTTTTAACAAAAATATTATAGATCATTTTGAAGAACAGGTTAAAAGAAATCCTGATGCAGTAGCTATTGTTACCAAAAATGAAACGCTAACTT
>CAJKFZ010000144.1 GCA_905199285.1 uncultured Ruminococcus sp. | reverse complement strand
CCATAGAATGAACATCCTTTTGAAAAGAGTGCGAGGAACAGAATTTCTTAAGTTGTTGGCATTGTCTCCTGTCTGCGAACACAATTAAGTGAAAAAACATATAATGAATCATAGCCTGATTAAGAAAGCGTATGAAAAGGAGAATGCTATGAAAAAAATACTTATTGCCGGCGGTGATATGCGAAATAAATACTGTGCCGAAAAGCTTTCTGCCGTTTACAGTGTTAAGCATATAAATTCAGACGAAGAAATCGAATCAGAAGAAACATTCGACTGCCTTGTTCTGCCTGTGCCGCCTCTTAACGAAAACAAAATGATTCCTGCACCATGCTCTGACAGTGAACTTGAACCAGAAAAAATAAAAAAACTTCTTAAACCAGACGCAATAGTTTTCGCCGGAAAAACTGACGATACCCTCCGCAATATTTTCAGTGGCTTCAAGATCTTCGATTACATGGATAACGAAGCTTTAAGCCTGAAAAATGCCATTCCGACAGCAGAGGGCGCAGTTCAGATCGCACTGGAGGAACTTCCGGTAACGCTTAACGGCTCTAAGATCCTTATAACCGGAATGGGCAGAATAGGAACTTCTCTTATAGAAATACTCAAAGGTTTCGGAGCAGATATAACCGTTGCCGTAAGAAACGCAAGGGGTACTGCAAATGCCCGCATACATGGAGTTAAGTCTATATGTACAAAATGTATACAAAGCGATTATGATATAGTTTTCAATACCGTTCCTGATATGATATTCAACAGAGAACTGCTCTGCAAGTTCGACAAAAAAACTCTGTTTATTGATCTTGCCTCAAAACCGGGAGGTATTGATTTTGCAGCGGCGATCGAGCTTGGTATGAAAGTTATATGGGCGCTTGGACTTCCGGGTAAAACTGCTCCTATAACATCAGGAGAAATCATTGCCGAAACAATAACCGAAATTCTCAGCGAAACGGAGGAAAATGCAAATGGCTGATACCCTTAAAGGACTTAAAATCGGCTACGCCCTTACCGGCTCTTTCTGCACTTTTGAACGCAGTCTGAAACAAGCTTCCATACTTACCGAAATGGGAGCAGAGCTTATACCTATCATGTCTGAAACTGCTTCGACCCTTTCAACCCGCTTTGGAACACCGGAAGAAAACCTTCATGAGCTTCAGGAGATATGTCACCGAGATGTCATCACTGATATTTCAATGGCAGAACCGATAGGTCCGAAAAATATGACCGACCTGATGATAGTTGCGCCATGCACATCTAATACTGCCGCAAAGCTGGCTAACGGTATAACTGATAGTTCTGTCACAATGGCGGTTAAATCTCATCTGCGAAGCGGAAAACCTGTACTTTTAGCAATAGCCTCAAATGATTCGCTTCTTGGTTCGGCAAAAAATCTCGGTGAGCTTTTCAACCGTAAAAACTATTTCTTTGTTCCTATGCTGCAGGATGACTATATAAAAAAACCGGCATCACTTGTTGCCGAATTTGAGATGATCCCGGAAGCCGCCCTTGCCGCCATGAACGGCATTCAGCTAAGACCTATTATATATCATAAATAATTGTGAAAAACAGTAGCACAAAACAAAAGGACGAACTCTGAAAAAGTTCGTCCTTTTTATTATGTTTTTAGAAACTGCAATCTCCTGATACAATATCCTCAAACTTTCCACGAATGCTCCGAACAATCTCTGTCGGAGACAATCTGATCTGAAGTCCTATCCTTCCTCCGCTTATGAAAAACTCAGTAAGCGTCTCTGCTGAATTATGTACAACAGTCACGAACTGTTTTTTCATGCCAATAGGAGTACATCCGCCTCTTACATAGCCTGTTACTTTCGTTATGTCCTTGACATGGAGCAGCTCAACAGACTTTTCCCCAACGCTTTTTGCCGCTTTTTTTAAATCGAGTTCCTTTGCGACAGGAAGAAGAAAGCAGTAATACTGTCCCGATTTTCCATGAGCTATGAGCGTTTTAAAAGTTTCGTCAAGAGATTGTCCGAGTTTTTGAGCAACGGTTATGCCGTCAATAAATTCATCGCATTGATAGGACTGAGACTTGTATGCGATATTATTTTTTTCAAGAAAACGCATAGCGTTGGTTTTCTGTTCCTTAGACATTTTCAGTTCTCTTCTCTTTCTTTTTTGGAATAAATACAGCCGCAGTAATTCTGCCTGTACAAGTTATACTGCTTTGAAAGCTCGATAGAATGCTTATATCCTTCATGCTTCTTAAAATCGGAAAAAAGATAATCCGTTTCCAAACCGGAAGCGATCTTTGCTCCGCATTCATTTATAAACTGACAATCCTTATGGGGACTTATTGTAAGCGTAGTGGTAAAATAATCGAAGCCAAGTTCCTGCGCTTTTTCTCCGGTTTTTCTCAAACGATATTCAATGCACCGCTTACACCGTTCACCTCGCTCCGGAAGCTCTTCGAGTCCCTTTGCAAGAACGAAAAAAGGCGTGGGATCGTAATGTTCCTCAATAATATTTATGTTCAGCTTCATCTCCGACACAAGCCGTTTAAGCTCGCCCAGACGAAAATTATACTCTTTTTCCGGAGCAATATTCGGATTGAAGAAATAAAGCGTTATCTCAAAATGTCCGTCGAGAAACATAAGTGTATGGCTGCTGCACGGCGCACAACAGGCATGAAGCAGCAGCGACGGTTTCTCACCGTTTTTTTCAAGCTGTGCAATCTTATCGTCAAGAAGTCTGCCGTAATTTACTTTCTGCATTATTTATCCTCAAGATTTTTCAGCGCTTTCAGTTCTTCACGATTTACCCTTATCTCCGCATCACGGAGAAGCTTCACTTCGCTTCTGTCAAGAATTACCGGAACTTCTGATTTATCCGTTTTTATCCTGAGCTTTCCCGTAATAAGGTTAGCTTCTTCAACTCTTCCCCTGTCGCCGTCCGGAGTTACTACGATAGCTCCTACCTTCGGAGTAACCTTCAGCAGTTCCTCATAAACGTTCTGTTCATTTTTAAGACAGCACATAAGCCTTCCGCAGGTTCCTGAAATCTTAGTAGGATTCAGAGAGAGTCCCTGTTCCTTAGCCATTTTAATGGAAACCGGCTGAAATTCGCCCATATATCCTTTACAGCAGAATTCTCTGCCGCAAATTCCAAGTCCGCCGAGAATTTTTGCTTCATCACGAACGCCTATCTGACGAAGCTCAATACGGGTTCTAAAAATGGCAGCGAGATCCTTAACAAGCTCACGGAAATCAATGCGGTTTTCAGCAGTGAAATAGAAAAGAAGCTTATTATTGTCAAAAGTGCATTCAACATCGACAAGATTCATTTTAAGCTTACGGCTTGCAATTTTCTCCTCACAAACGGCAAATGCCTCCTGCTCACGCAGCTTATTCTTCTGGACTATTTTCATATCAGCCGGCGTTGCGAGTCTGATTATGGGTTTAAGCGGAGAAGCAATAAGCTCCTCTGGAATTTCACGGTTTGCAATAACTATCTCTCCGCATTCCACTCCACGAACGGTTTCAACAATGGCATACTCCCCGACATTTGCCTTTATGCCGTCGGGAGAAAAATAATATATTTTTCCAACTTTTTTAAAGCGTACTCCGACAATTTCTTTCATTAAATTTACTCCTATCCTGATTATGACATACAGCCGGTATGCTGCTGTTCAAATCGTATCAAAACAATCAATTATAGATCTGATATTATATCAGCGCAAAGCGAGGCAAGAACGAGCGGTGCGGAAACATTGCATTCGATCGCTTTCCAAGCTCTTTCAATATGTTTATGAATTCCTGCAGCCTGATAAACAGTAATGCTCTCTGCAAGCTTTTCTGCGCCTTCTTTAAAACATCCGATAGTTTTCGCCGAACTGTTTTTTATCAGAACAGCCGCATCACGTACAAGCGTATCTAACAGCAAAAGTGTAGTTCTGACATCGTTTCTGTCTTTGCCGACAGAATAAAAAGCGCAGTTAAGAGCATATTCATCTCTTCTTATTATACTATCAGCAAGAGATTTTGTCAAATCGACTTTATTTCTAAGCTCTTCATTGAAGATATAGTCGGTACACATTCCTATATTTCCGTGAAAACAGCTTACAGCCTTTTTTATATCATCCTTATCATATCCGCATTCGGAAAGCGCAAGACAGGCTTCTTCCTCTGTTCCTACAGAAACGCCAAAGCAGACGCAGCGTGAAATAATAGTCGGAAGAAAAACCGATTTTGATTCAGCTGTAAAGATAAAATAAGCGTAATCCGGCGGTTCTTCCACAAGCTTGAGCAGTTTATTCTGCGGACGAACGTCGAAATTCTGACAGTCGGCAAAGACATAAACTTTAACATTGCTCTGATTATTCGGTTTAATATAAGCGTCGTTAGCGACAATGCCTGCCGTTTCGACCGAGAAACCGCCGAGCTTTCCGCTTTTATTCACAAACCAGACATCCGGATGAGCTTCGGTATCGACATTTCGGCAGGTCTGACATACTCCGCAGGGCTTTCCGTCTGTTTTATTCTCACAAAGGAGAAGCTTTATATAATATTTAGCGATAAGTTTTCTGCCGCAGCCCTTTTCGCCGTAAAACAGAACCGTATGAGCAGTTCTTCCGCAGTTTACCATGCTTTCGAGAGTTGAAAGAAGGTAATCGTTTCCGTAGATTTTTTTCATAAGTCACCTATACTAACAAAAAGTAAGAACCTGTCTTCACATTTTCTTTTTGTTTCCTTCTCTTTCTATTTTAACACATTTACAGTCAAAATTCCATACTTTTGAAAAATTTTTATACATTCCCTGTCAATTACCTCACCGCTCGCCGCTATCGGTATCGCAGGCGGACACGGAACTCTTACAGCTCCGCAAATTCTTCCCTCGGACATTTCAACAGGAATCTCCTCACAAGTTGAAAATACTGCACTGCGTATGCTCATGGCTCTTTCGGGTAGATTTTGGAGAAAATTTCCGGAGTCCGATCTGCTCTCACATCGTTCAGCCAGACCGACTGCTCTCTTCAATGCAGATGAAAGTCTCGTATAATCATCCTCTCTGTTCATAGGAGACATAAGAAGAATGACCGTCCAGCTGTCGGAATATTCACATTCAACGCCGTTCTTACGAAGAATTTCTGCAAATTCATTGCCGTCAAATCCACTTTCAGAAGCTTTTATAGTAACGTGAAAAGGCTCTGTATCGGCAAATATAAGCTCACCCGAAAAATCTTCCCTTAGTTTGGCGAGATATTCGAGGTTCATTTCGATATTGCCTTTTACGCTCTCGGATATATACTTATTGCACAGATCAAGCGAGAGCATTATCAGATATGACGGACTTGTAGATGCAAAAAGGCTCATTGACGGTTTAAGCAGTGCGGCATATTCAGAACATCCCGTATGAAGCATAGCCGCACCGGTCAGCGCCGGGAGCATTTTATGTGCCGAATCACAGCACATATCTGCTCCTAAAGCTATGGGATGAACGCTTTTTTCAAAGAAAGCAAGATGCGCTCCATGAGCATTATCCACTAAAAGACGTGAACCGTATCGGCGGCATACTTCCGAAATTGCCTTGATATCGGCAGTCTTTCCCGTATAATCAGGGGACGTTATATAAACGCACGACGGTTCACGGCAGAGTTTCAGCTTTTTCTCAATGATTTCTGGGTGAAGCTCGCCGGACAAAATTCCCGCTGAATATTCGGGCATTATCCACTCGACATCAATATCGAGCAAAGCCGCCGCATTCAAAAAAGCTCGATGAACATTTCTTGCCGCAAAAACTTTCCTGTTCTCATTTTTCATGATTGCAAGCATAGCCTGAATGCAAAGAGTTGAACCTCCGGCAGAATAAACCGTTGCCGCCGTTTTATAAAGATCCGACATATTTTTTTCGCTTTCAGCTATAATACCGCTGGACTCAAAAAGGCTGTCCGCTCCGACGATCTCAGTTATATCGCTTTCAAACATTTTCTCAAAACCGCCGCAAAGCGTTTTTCCCTTATGTCCCGGCATATGACAGCGGAGCATTTCGGAATTTGTATAATTTTTCAGAAAATCATAAATCGGTGTTTTCATTTTTCTACCTCGCTATATATAATATTGCAGGATCCTGTAAATTCTCATTCTTGCCCTTGCCATAGCCGCCGAAACTGCCTGTGGCGTTATTCCGAGCTTCTGGCTTATTTTAACAGTATCTGTTCCCTTGTAATAGTATAACATAATTATCTCCTTTTGTCTTGGAGTAAGCTCATTATTTATAACTTTTAACAGTATTCTCCTCAATCTGTTTCCGGATTCATCATCGCTTTCATATTCCAGTATTGAGCGTATACCCTTATCAGTATCGCCGGAAAATTCATCAGAATAACTATTTCGTTTCGACACTTGTATCAATCCTCCTCATATATTGTGTAAGGTGAGTTATAATTTCTTTCATCTGACTATGTTCTGTGTACAATATTCTTATACGGCGTTCCAGATCAAGTTCGTCAATTTCAAAATCGTTTCCGTTTTTCTGCAATTCGTTGCGCTGTTTTGTAAGTTGATGTATTCGTTTCATAACCATTTCACAGCTTGTTTCATAACCATGTATCATCTGTTTCATTTTTAACCTCCTGTTCATTAGGGAGAAAAGATAGCTTAGAACAAACGTTCATTCCTTGTATTTATTATTATAGAACAAAAGTTTTATT
>CAJKFZ010000143.1 GCA_905199285.1 uncultured Ruminococcus sp. | reverse complement strand
GAGCACTTGACTTTTAATCAAGTTGTCCGGGGTTCGAATCCCCGATGTCTCATTAGCAAAAGAAAACCATCACTTGTAAGAGTGGTGGTTTTCTTTTGCTATTGATATATGGTGAATTGAACTCCGGGTGTCAAGCTTTGTCAAACCTCATAGAATACGCTGTAAATGCAGCTATGACACTCTTCATATATGAGCGTCCAATCTGCGTTGTCATGTGATTGGACAATACAATGGTAGAACCGGTCACCTTATATATGTGAGCCATATTGACGATACAGGACTTGTGGATACGGATAAACTCCTGTGGTAAGTATTCAATAATATTGTTTAAAGTGGCGTATTGGCAATAATGATCAGAGACTGTCAGTATGTCAATATAATGCAGGCTGCTGGAAAAGGTTATAATCTCTTTGTAAGGAATACTGATTATATCCTGTTTATTACGGTACAGATAAGAACTTTTGGATATATCATTTGCAATTTCATTCAGGCATAGGAACAAGGGTTCTTCCTTTACAGGTTTTAAGAGGTAATTGAGAGCATGTACTTCATAACCATGAAATACATATTCCCGAAAAGCAGTCAGAAAAATAATAGGTCCGGTATATCCCTCTTTCCTGAGTTTTTTTGCGACATCTAAGCCGCTCATTTCTTTCATTTGTATATCAAGGAAAAATACAGAAAATCTTTTATAGGTATCAGTATTATTTTGAGTAAAAAATTCTTCACCTGAGCAATATTCTGCAATTTCCAATTCACAATTTTCCTGTGAGCTCCATTTATGTAAGAGTGATTCTAGATATTCAGCTTCAGTTGGCTGGTCTTCAAGAATTGAAATTGTTAGCTTCATTTTCGTCCTCCTTTAACGGAATCATGATATGAACAGTAAATATATGATCTTCTGTGCTAATCTGAAAAATGCCACCTGCCTCATCAACGATATCTTCCATTCTTTTAATTCCTATACCGTGTGAGTCGTCTTTTTTTAATGAAAGAAAATAACCATTCTGTTGTATGAGAGAGTCATAATTATTTTCCATATGAATCAATGTCATATGTTGGAAAGGCTTGATAAAAAAATGAATAAATGGAGTTGTATCAGGTTGGGTATTTTGCAATCGCTGGCATGCTTCCAGAGCATTATTCCACATGTTTCCGATTAAAGAGGAAAGCGCCAGTGGATCCATGCTGAAATTTGATGGCAAAAGAACTGAAAACTCTGTCTGTATATCCAGTTTCTGCGCAGCATCAAGTTTATTGGAAAGAATACAGTCAATTGCCGTATTTCCGGTGGATAGCAAATGATGAGTTTGAGCAAGTGAATGATGGTAGTTGTTAATATAGGTTTGCAGATCAGCTGATTTGCCGTTTGCTGCAAGTGATTGTATAACATCCAGGTGTATATTGATATCATGCTTCATTTCTCGTAATGTTTCTGTAGTATTGATAAGGGTTTTATATTCCATTTCTTCCAATTCATGTAATCGCTGCTTTTCGAGCAGAGCAGTATTGACTGCTTTTGAATCCCCCAACTGATAAATATATAACAGCAAGAACAGAAAAAGAATAAGAAAAACCAGATTTACGAGCACTAATTTTGACGTAAAATCGGGATCATGAAATTGTTTTTCCGCCTCAAGCGTAATCACCATGATGTAATGACCAATTAAAATTCCTAAAATGCAAATCGCAAAGTAGGAAATCTTCTGAATTACAGATAACTGGATTTTCCTGTCTGACATACAGTGAAGCAGGAAAACAAGTACGGCTGTCAGCGCAATATATAGCAGTGAAAACGGCATTCTGAGTGCTCCACCCATCAATAAATCCGGTGAAGTAATATGCGAAAATGTCTGTGGAATGAATAATGTAATGTAATCGGCTACAAGGCAGATTACTGTATACATACTTCCCCAGAAAAAGCGGATGAGAAATGCATCATCATAAAAAATCAGAGCAAAGCCTACTTCTATAGCATATGAAATAGCCAGTATTACCGTAGACGAAAAATCAGTCATATTCAGGACACATAAGATTAGCCATCGAAGAAGTAAATATATAAATTGCTTTGTTTGAATATGTGCGCAGTCTTTTTTAAAAGTAAGCTTTGACTGCATCAAAATATAGAAGAGAACTACTTCCAAAAAGTTTATGAAGTATTCCCACAAAATGTAATTTGTCTGCATAGATCAATAAATCCTTTATTTAGTATAAAAAAATGGTGATGTAATAAGTTTAGCATTGAAAACAAGGTCAAACAAGATAATATTATGTCGTTCATGTCGGTAAAACAGCTGTTCATGTAAAGGTGGGTTGAAATAATTTTTAGGTCTGATAAATTGAAATCGTACCATGGTGAATAAAGTTGTCAATGAGAAATGTCGTCTGGCAATTAGAGAGAGGAGTGGGATTATGGAAAAGTAGGTTATGTATTTTTATTAGGAAATACTGAAACTAATTTTAGAAAGGAGAAAGTCATGAAAAAAAGTATTTCAGGGGTTAGTACTCTGCTTCTTATGACACTGATGTTAACTTCATGTGTAGCAGTTCCGGAATCAAAGACAGAAGATGGAGTAAATTATGCGGTAAGCGACAGTGAAAAAGCTATTGAGGAAGCAGTCAGAAATGGTCTTGAAGATAAGGAACAGTTTATAGAGAAAAATGGCGATGGCTATACATGTGTTTGTGACCTTGGCGAAGGAGACAGCACATTTCGGATAAATGCGAAGGTAACTAATTATGGTACAGATACAGTATCGAAAATAAAGGCTGAACCAGATCCATCTGCACTGGATAAGGAGCAGATTAATAAACTTCTGTTTGACGGTGCAATGGTAGAGAATACCAATACGGATACTGAGAGTACGGAAGCTGATACTGATGGGGAAGAAAACGCTGAAATGGTGGGTATGCAGTCTACACGGCAAATGCATTATTCTGGTAATGATGGAACAAAAAGGTTCGATACTATAACAGATGCAGGATTCTTTTTCATAGATGATACTTTAAGCAATCAATACAATAAAATTGATTTGAATGGAGGAATCACGGGGGATGCTGATATTTCGGATGAGTACACCAAAGAAATGGCGGTAAATGAGCTTACTGATGTGATCAGAAAAATAGCAGGAATGGATATTGCTGTATTAAGTTCGACAAGTACAACAGATGGCAATGGAAATGGATATTATCAGATTAAGTTTGTTTCAGCAATAGATGGAATTCCTTTAGCAATCAATGACAGGGATATGAATTCGGATAATATAATTGATTCCTATGGAGAAGCGCTTATAGGAAGTGATGGTATTGCGAAAATAGAAGCGACAAACCTGTTATGGAAAGGGGTTAAAGCAGATAAAAAAGAGCAGTGCTTAAAGCTGGGGGAAGTATTGTCGTTATTGGAAATGTATATATCTAACGGACAATTATCATGCAGTAAAGAGATTACTTTTTCAAAATGCGGTCTTGAGTACATGGCTAAGACAGATGACTGGACAACGGCTGAATTGATTCCGGTCTGGAGATTCTATATTCCTGCTGAACAATTGACGGAATCAGAAATGGGAGTTGTTGCGGTAAACGATGATATTCCTACAGATATTTATATAAATGCAATTGACGGTAAAATTGAGCAGATGAATTGAGTTATAAAGGAGAAAAATGACGATGTTGAAACAGGACATGATAAGAGCTTTTCGGACAAAAGGCTTTTGGGTTGCGATTATTTTTTTATCCGGGCTTTTTATTCATGCAATCAGAGCTAATACGAATCTGGATGGAAGTGTAAGTACATATGAGATAATCAGTGTGGCAATGGCACTATCAGGGTTTACACCATTTGCTGCTATTTTTCCGGCGCTGGGCTATTCGGTAGTGTTTTGCGAGGAGTACCATAGCGGATATCTGAAAATGATAACCTCTAGAATGAGCTGGAAGCGTTACGGAATTAACAGAATCATAGCGGTTGCAGTATCAGGGGGAGTTGTAATTGCATTGCCTATTATGATGGTGTGCATAATAGGATATATATTCGGTACGCATGGAATGCCACAAAATGGTCTTTTTGCCGGAACCCATATACAGTATTTGATAGAACACTATGGAGATATATACCTGCTGACAGGTAAAGTGATTCTTGGATTTTTATTTGGAGCCATGTGGGCATTGGCAGGGTTAGGATTTTCGGTCTGGTTCTGTAACAGATATGTTTCTTTGATTGCACCGTTTATACTGTATGAGGTTATGTGGATTTTACTTTATAAGATACCGGTTTTGAATCCTATTTATATGGTCAGGGGAGATGACCTTGGCTCATATTTTCTGTCCGGAGTCATGGAGATAATGTATATATTGATATCACTTGTATTTATATGGACGGGACTTAAGAGGAGAATCTACAATGAGTAAATTAAAATCGATAATAAAACTGTGTTTGTATGAATTTAAAATAGAAATACACTCCAAGAGAGTTCTGCTTGGATATCTGGTTGGAATTGTAATGATCTTAAAGCAATCAGCCGGATATCTGCTGTATTCCAATGAAATCGGATTGTCAGTAAATGTGCTTGAGCCGTTTATTATTGCGGGAAATAATTATAATACTGTGATGTTTCTGGTGCTTGGCTGGCTGCTGGTTATTTCGGAAGCACCGTTTGTGAACAGTAATTCTACTTTTCTGATGTACAGGACACAGAGAACGACGTGGAATTATGCCATGATCCTGTATATTATGGTGCAGGGGATTTTTTATTATGCGATTACTGCGGTTTCAAGTATTGTTATAAGTGTGTTTAACGGATATTTTGCAAATATATGGAGCCCGGCAATAATAAAGCTCAGTTCCGGTGGGAACAAGGTAAATGCGCTGGAGGTATATTTCCCTTATCCGCAGTTTATGAGACAGGAATCGGTATTCAGTGCATTTATTATAACGTGGTCATTGTGTCTGTTGTACGGAATAGTTCTTGCACTGGTGCTGTATGTATTTAATCTATTTACAAATCAGATAGTTGGAGCAGTGGCAGCGTTTCTGTTTCACTTTCTGGGATATGAGCTTATGAAGGAAGGATATATGGTTATCATAAAATATTCTCTTCTTGCACGTTCGGTTCCGGTTCTATTGATCGGGAGCGAGCTGGATGCAACTCTGCCACAGTCGTATGTATTGTTTGCACTGCTTATTGTAATTTTGATATTCATATCCGGCAGAATAGTGAAATATGTGGATTTTAAAGAGATATCAAGAGGTGAGGAATAATATGAATGTGAATAAGAAACTGTCAAATATTATCTTTATGGCAGCCTTTGCATTGTTTACATGGATGTGGTCGGATAAATATGACGGAGTGATAACATCGGTTCTTGGTGGAATTGAGACGGAGAGTGACATTATTGATATCCTGGGACTTGGAAAGTGGCTGTTTTTGTTTGCGGTATATTTTCTTATCCTGAATAAGATGCTTGTTGACAATAGGAAAACACTTCTCTTTTCATTATACAGGTATCGGGATTTTAAGTCATGGTGGAAACAGTACTTTTTTAGATTGCATATAACAATGTTTTTGTATTATCTCATAAGCTGTATTGTATGGTATGTGATAGGGGTTGTAACCGACAACAGCAGCAGTCATGCTGTAGAGATAATGATAATTTTTTACATGCATTTAGCCATGTATTTCAGTATTATAGCAGCCGCTGACCGGATATTAAACAAGAGTATTACGCCCTGCATTTTGATACTGATAGAGGGTGTGACATATATCATATCTGTGCAGTACAGACAGATTGTACTGACGTTTGGCATGTATCGGAGAATGGCGCTTATGGATAATAAGTGGTTTCAGGTTATAGTGCCGGGAATAGAATTTATTGTGTGCTGGCTGTGCTATTTTTCTGTTATCCGGTTGTGGAAAAAGGATAAACTTGAATTGCTGTGATAGTTTAAGGAGGTTGATAGAATGAGTGAAATTGTTAAAGTTGAGAATGTTACTAAGTACTTTAAACAGGAAAAAGTATTGGATGATGTTAATATGAATCTGGAAACCGGTCATATTTATGGAATAGTAGGAAAAAACGGTGCAGGAAAGACGGTGCTTTTCAAAATAATTGCCGGATTTATCAAGCCGTCTTCGGGAAAAGTGACTGTTGCAGGGAAAATAATCGGAGTTGACAGGGATTTCCCTGATAGTCTTGGATTGATTATTGAAACTCCGGGATTTCTCTCCCAATATAATGCATATCAAAATCTGCTTTATTTAGCAAATATAAATAATAAGATTTCAAAGGAAGATATTAAGGAATCTATCCGAATGGTTGGATTAGATCCTGATAGCAATAAGAAAGTCGGAAAGTTTTCGCTTGGAATGAGACAGCGTCTGGGAATTGCGCAGGCGATTATGGAAAATCCGAACCTGATAATTTTGGACGAGCCTATGAATGGGCTTGATAAAAAAGGAATAGAAGACGTAAAAGAACTTCTTTTAAAATTGAAAGGCGATGGAAAAACAATTTTAATGGCAAGCCATTATGCGGAAGACATGGAAATTTGTGATGAAGTTTTCCAGATGGAAGACGGCAAATTGGGTGACATGAAATAAATAGTAAAACTGCACAAAAAATAATTGAAAATTTGTGCATGTTTGTTAACACTTTCAGAGACCAAGGTGATACTATAATAACTGTAAAAACCCCCCAATACATTATATATTTTTTACTATCCCCATAGTAAAATACCTTCTCCTAAAGGACAGCAGAACGATGGC
>CAJKFZ010000142.1 GCA_905199285.1 uncultured Ruminococcus sp. | reverse complement strand
ATTCAAGAAGATTTTATCAGCTGTTTCTGCCGGGGTGCTTTGCGCAATTCCTATGGTGAACGGTATTGCTGCTAACGCTTCCGATGAAGCAAAGAATACTTATAAAGTATATTGTGATGTGCCAAGAAATTCTGGAATCAAAATGGCAAGTTTTACTATAAATTTTGATAATATGATTATTGAATCCTCAAATACCGGAAATCTTGGTGGTAGTCTTACCACTGTTCAAGCACGACTTCCAGAGTATGAACAGTTTGGCTTAGTATATGATGCACCTAAAGTTCTTGTAAATCCAGGAACCCTGTTTACTATAAAATTTATTGCAGATTATGAATTTGATGAGTGTAAAGTTAATATGCATGCAGATGCTTATGATAAATCCAGTAAGTTGATGAGTGTTAATCCTATTACTACTTATGTAGTTCTTATGGGAGATGCTGATAATGATGGTAAAGTAACTTTAAGGGATACGGTAGCTATCAACCGTTATATTAATAATCTTTCTGTTGATATAAATTTTGAAGCCGCTGATGTGAACGAAGACGGGGAAATTAATGGGGATGATTCATTAATGCTCATGGATTATCTTGTTGGAAACATTACTCATTTCTGATTATTGACAAAAAAATGATTTTATTTAATAAATAAAATTGGTTTATATCTTCTTGGTTCAATTGTGATTTTCTAAAAAAATGCCGTCTATACTTAGACGGTATTTTTTATTAGGATAGGTATAGACGAACAATAACATATATCTTTAATGTTCGTATGAATTAGCTCACGTTGAAATGATTTCGGCAATTCTTTATCAGCTTACAAAAGACCTTACCATAGATGAAATAAAAGCAAGCGGTTTTGACACATACTTTGTAGATCATACAACGGGAATTTATCCGATAGCTGCATCGGGAACTCCGTTTACAGCAGCTTATTTCCAGTCCAAAGGAGATATAATAACTGATCTTCATGAGAATATGGCGGCTGAGCAAAAGGCAAGAACAACCTATGATAACATACTTCGTCTTGCGGACGATCCTGATGTAAGAGATCCCATTAAGTTCCTGAGACAGAGGGAGATCGTTCACTATCAGCGATTCGGCGAAGCTCTTCGCATAACACAAGATAATCTGAATTCACGAAATTTCTATGCCTGCAATCCGGTATTTGATAAAAATTGCGGCAGGAGGAAGTAAGTTTCAAGGTATGAAAAAGGAGCTGTTTATCAGCTCCTTTTTTATAATGAATCAGAATCTCCGGTTTTGGCGGCTGTACAGAGACAAATGGAAAATACTCCGATAGTGCCGCCGAATATTGCTCCTAAAATGAAACCTGCCATGAAAATTTGTCTCCTTTTTATATTGGTAAGATAATTATATTATGGACAGATAAATTTGATTTAAACGGCAATTTATTTTTTCTCAAGAATTGCATATGCCGCATAGTGAAGTATGTCAAATTCGTCAGGTGCAATTTCATCCAGAAGAGCTTTATGTTCAAATTCCCATTTGTGAAGCTCTTCTTCCGAAAGTGAAGCGCCGACGCCTCGGCAGGCTTTCATTCTGCCATGCCAGCTTTCTTTCGTGAAATGGACTTTCAAATCATATTCTTCATGTTTAGTCAGCGTAAAGTATTCGTTTGCTTCATCAGGAATCCATATAGGTTTACGCATTTCGCCTGCGCCTGACCAATCCGGATTGTATTTCAGAACCAGTTTTTCACTTTCTTCGGCAATATTATCCTCAAACGGAAGCCACGCCATATATAGAATCAGCAGATTGCCATGAGGTTTAAGCATTCGTGCAAGATTGGGGATAACCTTTTTGTGGTCAAAGTACCAGAAGCACTGGCAAGCCGTAATAACGTCGAATGAATTGTCGGGATAACTGATATCTTCGGCAGAAACCGTATAAAATTCAATATTCATATCCGATCGTTTTGCGAGAAGCTTTGCCTGTTCGATCTGATTTGCTGATATATCCGTACCTGTCCACTCTGCGCCATATCTGTACATATTTCGTGGAATGACTCCGGTTCCTGTACCAATATCGAGCGCTCTCTGACCGTTTACACATAGTTCCTGATCTACAATTTTGTCGTAGAATATCTGAGGATAAATATCACGGAATTTTGCGTAATCAGCGGAAGTTCGTCCCCAGTCGAAAGCTTTTCCGCCGTCGATTCGGGAATCTATGATATCCATTTCAGCATAGTTCCTTTATTTCAGCATTTCAAGAATCTGCTCTTTTGGACGAACTCCAACGGACTGAGCTGTGATAGCTCCGTCTTTGACTACAACGAGGAGCGGAATGCTTTCAACTCTGAAAGCGGCGGCAAGTTCCGGCTGTTCGTCAACGTTTACTTTGCCAACCTTTATCTTGCCGTCATACTCGTCTGCGATCTCTTCGATAACGGGAGCAAGCATCATGCACGGTCCGCACCAGCTTGCCCAGAAATCGAGCAGAATAGGCATTCCCTTATAATTGCGGACTTCCTCGTCAAAGTTTTCCTTTGTGATAATTATTTCGTTCATTCGATTAATCCTCCAGACTTTTATAATAAAGCATACAATGACAGAATCCCTCAAATTCGGGATCTTCTATCTGCTCACGGAATTCTTTGCACATACATTTATTTTCGGGCGTTCTTGGAATACGGCAGGGACAGTAGCCGTCTTTCTTTTTAAGTCCGTCCTTGATTTTTGCTACAAGTTCCTTATCGGGATTAAGAGTAACTTTCATTTAATTTCAGCCTTTCATAAGCTCGTCTGCCATAGCTTCGATCTGTGCGATATTTTCAGCTTTAACGCCTGCTTTTACAGAAACTGTGGTATCGAGCCATGTAATATTTTTGGATTTTTCAAACATAGCCTTCATGGTCTTTCCGGCTGTAATTGCCCAGCTTCCGTTTTCGATAAGACCAATAGTGCGGTTCTGGTAGTTTCTTTCAATAAGATCCTGAATAAAATGCTTCATGAATGGGAAAATATCTGCATTATAAGTTGTTGTTGCGAGAACAAGCTTGCCGTAGCGGAAAGCGTCCTCAACAGCTTCAGCCATATCCTCACGGGCAAGGTCGCAGAAAACAACCTTCGGACAGCCTTTTTCGAGAAGCTTTTCTTTAAGAAGCTCGGCAGCCTTTTTGGTGTTTCCGTAAACGGATGTATAGGCTATCATAACGCCCTCGGATTCAACGCCGTAGCTTGACCATGTATTGTAAAGTCCGAGATAATATTCAAGATTCTCGCTGAGAACAGGACCGTGAAGAGGACAGATAGTCTGAATATCAAGTGCGGAAGCCTTTTTGAGGACTGCCTGAACCTGCACTCCGTATTTTCCTACGATTCCGAAATAGTAACGGCGAGCCTCGCAAGCCCAGTCTTCGTCAGCATCGAGAGCACCGAATTTTCCGAATGCGTCAGCCGAGAAAAGAACTTTTTCAGTGCTGTCGTAAGTGAACATGACCTCCGGCCAGTGTACCATAGGTGCGAAAACGAAGGTCAGCTCATGTCTGCCGAGAGAAAGAGTATCGCCGTCTTTTACCTCAAGCTTTTTATCAGCGATAAGCGAATCAATGTCCTCGAAATATGCGCTCATCATAGCAAAAGTCTTTGCGTTGCCGACTATAACTGCTTCGGGATAAGCTTTTATAAAATTGAGAATATTTGCGGAATGATCTGGTTCCATATGCTGAACTATGAGATAATCCGGCTTTCTTCCTTCAAGAGTATTGCTGATATTTTCAAGCCACTGGTCTGTGAAGTTTCCGTCAACTGTATCGAAAACGGCGATTTTTTCATCAAGGATGATATATGAGTTGTAAGCCATTCCGTTTGGAACGTCATACTGTCCCTCGAAAAGGTCGATCTCGTGGTCGTTGACACCGATATAATAAATTTCATTAGCTATTTTATTCATGGGATTTTACCTCGCATTCTTATTTTTTGCAGAACTCTGCAAATTAATTATACCATATTATTACATTAAATAAAAGTGATATTTGCAACAAATTATATATTTTTTCCAAAAGTGAGAAAATGACGTTTCTTGCCGATATTACGCTGAGGGGAGCGGCAGGGGAGGAGGTGGAAATATGGTTTTTGTTTGTTTGTGCAAACAAAATTTAAGTTTACTCCGGTTAACAAATGTTGATTTTTAGACGAAAATGAGTTACAATAGATAATGAAATATTTTCTAAACATGATAGGAACAGTGATGCGTAATTTGAAATTGCCACAGACCGTCCGGTCGCAGACGCTTCGCTGTGCTCCCTGATTTATATCGGACAGCGTGGACTTGGTTCTACTACAGTTTTAGCTATATTGCAGGTTTTGAGTCTATTTTTTACCTCCACGCTGTCCTTTTACGGGGCTTTGCCCCGATACCCCACAAGGGCTGTCTGCCCTTGACCCGACCAAAGGGATATTATCCCTTTGGAAACCCATTATTAGTATTGTTAAAACGTTCTTGAAAGAAAGGAGATGATTCCCGTTAAAACAGTTGAAATTTTTACCGACGGCGCTTGCAGCGGAAATCCCGGTCCGGGCGGCTACGGAGTCGTACTTCGTTACGGCGAGAATGAAAAGGAATTATCCGGCGGTGACAGCAATACCACTAACAACCGTATGGAGCTGCTCGGAGTTATAGTCGCTCTTTCCGCTTTGAAAGAACCCTGCAAGGTCGTTCTCACTACCGACAGCAAATACGTTGTGGACAGCGTTACAAAAGGCTGGGTTTACGGCTGGAAGAAAAAAGGCTGGATAAAATCCGATAAAAAACCTGCGCTCAATGTTGATCTATGGGAAAAGCTTCTCCCGCTTCTTGAAAAGCATGAGGTCACTTTCAATTGGGTAAAGGGTCATGCAGGTCACCCCGAAAACGAACGCTGCGACCGTCTTGCTGTCGAACAGCGTGATATATATGCTCTAAAATAAAGGAGGATTTTTATAATGGAAAAAAGATTTATATATGCCGATAATGCCGCTACAACTGCGGTTTCTGAAGAAGTTCTCAACGCTATGATGCCTCATTTCAGAACAGCATACGGAAATGCTTCAAGCATTTACAAGCTCGGACGTGACGCTCAGCGTGACGTTGAAGAGGCAAGAGAAAAGGTCGCAAAGGCTATCGGCGCAGAACCTAAGGAGATCTTCTTCACAAGCTGCGGTTCGGAATCCGATAACTGGGCAATAAAAGGAATCGCCGAAACAATGGCTAAAAAGGGTAAGAAGCACATCATTACTTCCGTTTTCGAGCATCATGCTGTTCTTCATACCTGCGAATATCTTGCTAAACACGGTTTTGAGATAACTTATGTTCCGGTAAGCGATAAGGGACTTGTTGACCCAGAGGACGTGAAAAACGCTATCCGTGAGGATACCGCTCTTGTTACCATAATGTATGCCAACAACGAGATAGGTACTATTCAGCCTATTGAGGAAATCGCCGCAGTATGCCATGAGAAAAACGTTATTTTCCATACGGACGCAGTTCAGGCGGTCGGTCACGTTGAGATCGACGTTAAAAAACAGGGTATAGATATGCTGTCCCTCTCAGGACATAAAATCCATGCTCAGAAAGGCATCGGCGCTCTTTATGTAAGAAAGGGGATCACTCTTCCGAATCTTATTCACGGCGGCGCTCAGGAACGCAATAAACGTGCAGGAACGGAAAATGTTCCGGCTATCGTTGGTTTAGGAGTGGCAATAGAGGCTGCCACAAGAAATATTTCCGAAAAGGCAGCGGTTATCATTCCAAGAAGAAACCGCCTTATCGACGGCATTCTTCAGCTTCCGTATACACGTCTTAACGGTGACAGGGAAAAGCGTCTGCCGGGAAATCTTAATATTTCTATAGAGGGAATCGAGGGAGAATCGCTGCTTCTGATGCTCGATCAGTACGGTATCTGCGCTTCATCCGGTTCTGCCTGCACTTCCGGTTCGCTCGATCCTTCTCACGTTCTGCTCTCGATTGGACTGAAGCACGAGGTCGCTCACGGTTCTCTCAGACTTTCCATTGAAGAGGATGTCACCGACGAGGACGTTGACTATATCCTCGAAGTCGTTCCCAAGGTCGTTGAAAGACTGCGTTCCATGTCTCCTGTCTGGGAAAAAATGATGAACGGCGAAGAAGTAAAATAACTCAATTATATATAAAGGAGAAATAAAATTATGATGTACAGTGAAAAAGTTCTCGACCATTTTTCTAATCCGAGA
The DNA here is from genome assembly GCA_905199285.1 of uncultured Ruminococcus sp. Taxonomy (GTDB): domain Bacteria; phylum Bacillota; class Clostridia; order Oscillospirales; family Ruminococcaceae; genus Ruminococcus. Next base: position 556 of record CAJKFZ010000142.1, on the reverse strand, counting down.
AATGTAGGCGAGATCGAAAATGCAGACGGCGTTGGCGAGATCGGTAACGCTAAGTGCGGCGATATTATGAAGATGTACCTGAAAATCGACGACGGTATCATTACAGATGCTAAGTTTAAAACATTTGGATGCGGTGCGGCAATCGCTACATCTTCTATGGCTACGGAGCTTATCAAGGGAAAGTCTATTGACGACGCCCTCAAGCTTACAAACGACGCTGTTGTAGAGGCTCTTGACGGACTTCCGGCAGTGAAGATACATTGTTCAGTCCTTGCAGAACAGGCTGTAAGATCGGCTCTTTCCGACTATTATACAAGACAGGGTATAGATCCGCTCCCGATCGTGGGCGAAATCAAAGAACCCGAAGAATAAGTCGTTTTTTACACTTATGACTTTTTTAAGGGGAGACGCTGTCTCCCCTTGACCCCTCTGCCAAAGGGGAGTACATCCCCTTTGGAAACCCGATATTAATAAAAATAAAAACCCCGTAAAGGGGCTTTTATTTTTATTAGGGCGAATGCCCGAAAGAGATAACTGCTCATTGAAAGAATGCAAT
>CAJKFZ010000141.1 GCA_905199285.1 uncultured Ruminococcus sp. | reverse complement strand
CTGACTACGTTAAGAACATGATCACTGGTGCTGCTCAGATGGACGGCGCTATCCTCGTTTGTGCTGCTTCTGACGGTCCTATGGCTCAGACAAGAGAGCACATCCTTCTCGCTCGTCAGGTTGGCGTTCCTGCAATCGTTGTATTCATGAACAAGGCTGATCAGGTTGACGATGAAGAGCTTCTCGAGCTCGTTGAGATGGATATCCGTGATCTTCTCTCATCTTATGATTTCCCTGGCGACGATACACCTATCATCAAGGGTTCTGCTCTTGCAGCTCTTAACGCTCCTGATGATCTCAGCGATCCTGCTTACGCTCCTATCCTTGAGCTCATGGATGCTGTTGACAACTATATCCCAAGCCCTGAGAGAGACGATGCTAAGCCTTTCCTTATGCCTATCGAGGATACTATGACAATTTCCGGTCGTGGTACTGTTGTTACAGGTAGAGTTGAAAGAGGTCGTCTTAACGTTAACGAGCCTGTTGAGATCGTTGGACTTTCTGAAGAGAAGCTCAACACAGTTGTTACAGGTCTTGAAATGTTCAGAAAGACTCTTGACTTCTGTGAGGCTGGTGATAACGTAGGTGCTCTCCTCCGTGGTATCACAAGAGATCAGGTTGAAAGAGGTCAGGTTCTCTGTAAGCCAGGCTCAATTCACCCACATACAAAGTTTGCTGGACAGGTTTACGTTCTTAAGAAGGAAGAGGGCGGACGTCATACTCCTTTCTTCAACAACTACAGACCTCAGTTCTACTTCAGAACAACTGACGTTACTGGTGTTGTTACACTTCCTGCTGATAAGGAAATGTGTATGCCTGGCGATAACGTTTCTATGGACGTTGAGCTCATCACTCCTATCGCTATCGAAGAAGGACTTCGTTTCGCTATCCGTGAGGGCGGCAGAACAGTAGGTTCAGGCGTTGTTACAAAGATCAACGAAGCATAATTAATATTCATTCAAACGATTTGGGCAGTCAGGTTCTTTTGGGCATGACTGCCTTTTCATTTAGAAAGGATCAAAAATGGAATACATTCTTCAAACAAATAAGCTTTGCAAGAATTACGGAAAGCATCGTATTCTGAAAGAACTTACCATGAACGTTCCAAAAGGCTCCATTTACGGTTTTGTAGGCAGAAACGGCGCCGGAAAAACAACGCTTATCAGAATTGTCTGCGGTCTGCATAATCCAAGCTCCGGCAGCTATTCTCTTTATGGAGTGAATAATAAAGACTCCGCAATTCTTGCAATAAGAAGAAAAACCGGAGCTGTTGTTGAAACGCCGTCAATTTATCCCGATCTTGATGCAAGAGCAAATCTGCGTTTACAGTATAAGGTAATGGGACTTGCTCCGGATAATATGGAAGAGATACTCAAACTGGTTGAACTTACCGATACCGGAAAGAAAAAGGCTAAGGATTTCTCTCTTGGTATGCGTCAGAGACTTGGAATCGCCTTTTCTCTTATCGGAAATCCGGATTTTCTCGTTCTTGACGAGCCGATCAATGGTCTTGATCCTCAGGGAATTATTGAAGTTCGTGAACTTCTTTTAAAGCTGAATCATGAACGTGGAATAACTATCCTCATTTCAAGCCATATCCTTGACGAGCTATCAAAGCTCGCTACACATTACGGATTTATCGATAACGGTACGCTCATTAAGGAAATGTCGGCGGAAGAGCTTCACGAATCCTGCCGCCAGTCTATGAAGATTACGGTTAACGATACAAAAATACTGCAAGAGGTTCTTACCGAAAAGCAGCTTGAATTCAAGGTTCTCTCCGAGACCGAAGCTGTAATTTTCTCCGATATCGAGGTAACTCCGCTTGTTCTTGCTCTCAACGAAAAAGGATGCTATGTCGTTACCATGTCCGAATCAAACGAAAGTCTTGAAAACTACTTTATGAAGTTAGTGGGAGGTGTCCGCCATGATTGATCTTCTTTCAGCAACTCTGCCTCGTGCATTCAAAACAAAAAGATTCATTTTTTCTATTCTTATAATGATATTAATTCCCTCACTGATAATGTGGGTTTCTGTATCATTTGAAGATACATTGTATATGGATTCGTTCCCCTTTTTCATGAATACGTTTCTTCCTATGATAATCGCCATTACAGGCGGACTATTTATAAGCAAGGATTATACCAACAATACTATACGCAACAAAATCATTGTCGGACATTCCAGACCAAGCATTTATATGGCTAACTGGATAACTTCTGTAATTATGACGCTTGTACTTTTCGCCGTATATCTGCTATTTATTTTTACAGTCGGAGTTCCGATTTTTGGTTTCAGCGAATGGTTTGAATGGGGCTTCTTTTTCAAAAAGCTTCTTCTTACATTATGTCCGCTGATAACTTTTGCATCGATCACTGTTTTTATCTGTATGACTGTAAAAGGTACGAGCGGAACGGTGCTTTCATTCATGTTTTATTATGCACTGATGATGTTTGAGGCATTTTCTATCTTCATTACAAATGAAGATCTTATCCATTTTATAAATAATTGCCTTTTGACAGAACAGCTTGCAGAGATTCAAAATGCTGTTTTTGAACGACATGTTGAGGACTATGTAAACTTCACTCTCTATCCAATATCTTCTCTTATTGTAACATTACTGTCAACCCTCGGCGGAATCGCTATTTTCCGAAAAACAGACATAAAGTAACAAAAATTCCCTCTCATATGAGAGGGAACTTTTTATACCGGTTTTTTCAATAAATTTTCACAATTTTCAAAAAAATAAACCACACATATTTTTCCTCTGTTTCAGAAAAATATCACAGTATACACATAATCGGCTGATATAATACAAAGCATAGAGAAAAAACACATGGAATTGGGAACTATAGAAAGCGAGAAAGCGGTGAATTTATGTCATCATCAGAATCTTATAAAAAAACGCTGAGTTTCCTTACGGCTGCTGTCACATTTGCTTCAATGACAGTGGGTTGCAGCAGCAATGATTCGGGTTCATCAAAGACCACGACTTCAACAGAAACGGAAACTGAGTCCCCTTCCAATGAGATAACTGAACAATCAACTTTAAATGTTGACCCAATTTCATACAATAACACGTCCAAAAGCGAACTTTTCTCTGAAAGAGATCTTGACCCAAGCTATGACACCGTTACGGCTGAAATAACCTTAAACGGCGATTCTGCCGAAATAAACGGAACAGGAGCTTCTTCGGATGATTCTGTTATCACAATTACCGAAGAGGGAGTTTATCGTTTTTCCGGTTCTTTAAACAACGGACAAATTATTGTAAACGCCGAAAACGCAAAGGTTCAGCTTGTCCTTGACAACGCTTCGATAACCTGTAACAATTCTGCTCCGATATACGTTATGAATGCGAAAAAAACTTTCATCACTCTCGCAGACGGAAGCCAAAATTCTGTTACTGATGGTGAATCATATATTGGACTCGATGAATCCGGAGAGCCTGACGCCGCTATTTTCAGCAAAGACAGTCTTACGATAAACGGAAACGGTTCTCTTGACGTTACAGCAAATTATGCAGACGGAATCCACTCTAAGGATGATATCGTTATCACAGGCGGCAATATAAGCGTTACAGCGGCCGCAAACGGTATAAAGGGCAAAGATTATGTTGCTGCTGCCGGAGGAAATATAACGGTAAATTCCGGTAAAGACGGTATTAAATCTACCAACACAACCGATACATCTCTTGGATTCATATATATTGAAGACGGAGTATTTAATATAACTTCGTCAGAAGACGGATTTCAGGCTGAAACGGACTTCATTGCCAAGGGCGGAGATTTCAATATCATATCCGGCGGCGGAAGTGTGAATTCAACTAAAGTCCATACCGATGATTTCGGAGGCTTTGGCGGAGGCAAGGAAAACTTCAATGATTTCGATTTCAGACAATTTGACGGCGCTCCTCCACAAGGAAACGGCAATACAGTCAGCTCAACAAGAGCCACTCCCCTTGCGTATACTTCCGATTCATCGGAGCAAATAAGCACAAAGGGAATAAAAAGCGGAAATGAAGTTCTTATATCCGGTGGCTCTTTCGATATTGATTCTGCCGATGACGCTCTTCATTCCAATGTAAATCTTATGATTTCCGGCGGAACGCTATCACTCGATTCGGGTGACGACGGTTTGCATGCTGATTCCACTATAAACATTGCAGGAGGAAAAACCACTGTAAATTCCTCTTACGAAGGTATTGAGGGAGCAATTATAAACGTTTCGGGCGGAACTGTTGAGATCAATTCTTCCGATGACGGCTTTAATGCCAGCGACGGAACTTCACAGGGAGCTATGGGAAGTTATTCTGGCGGTGTTGAGCTTAATATCAGCGGCGGCATGATTTATGTCAATGCAGAGGGCGACGGTCTTGATTCTAATGGAAATATGAACATAAGCGGCGGAACTGTAATTGTAAACGGTCCTGTGAATGGCGGAAACGGCGCTCTTGACGGAAATTCCGATATAATTGTAACAGGCGGTCTTGTAATTGCTGCCGGAAGTTCTCAAATGGCAGAATCCCCTTCGGAAAGCTCTTCGCAGAATTCAGTTTCCGCAACATTCAGCAAATCTTTCAGCGGAGGAACACTTATAACTCTCACCGACAGCAGCGGTAATGAAGTTTTAAGCTTTGCTCCGGCAAAAACATTCCAAAATATTGTTATAAGTTCTTCTGACATAAAAACAGGTGAAACTTATACTTTCTATACAGGCGGTACTTCGTCGGCTGCCGAGACATACGGTCTTTATGAAAAAGGCGGATATAACAATGACGGCGAGGAAAATGAAAGCTTTACTGCCGAAAATGTGATTTCTTATATTGGCTCACAAGGTATGATGGGCGGAGGTATGCACGGCGGCGGAAAGCGTCCTGATATGCAGGAAGGCTTCGGCGGCGGTCATGGCGGAGGTAATCCCCCTGAAATTCCGGACGTTCCTGAACTTCCTACAGGAAGTGACGGTCAACCCGAATTTCCGGATAATTTTGAACCTCCGGCAGGCAATGACGGACATCCCGAAATGCCGAACGGCGGATTCAGAGGAGATCGTAACAAACAAACTTCTCCCGATAAAAATTCCGCCGAATAATTAATTTTGCAATCTTCAATTTCATATAAACCACCCAAAAAGGAAACGGCATTCAGATTTTTTCTGAATGCCGTTTCCTGTATTCAACTTTAAAGCGAGTTCTTTTTCTGTTCCTTCAATCTTGAAAGATAATCTTTAGTTTCCGCCGCCACAACTCCTGAAAGACCAATAAGCGCTACAACATTTGGCAAAACCATAAGTCCGTTAAAAATGTCTGCAAGGTTCCATACAGCATCAACTGTGAGATACGGTCCTATAAATACAGCCGCAACGTAAAGCCAACGATAGATCATAGCTGCCGATTTTTTTGAACCTGTAAGGTATGACAGACATCTTTCAGAGTAATAATTCCAGCCGAGAATAGTTGTGAAAGCAAAAAAAGCAAGGCACATCATAAGCAGAAATGCCGAAACTTTTTCCGGGAACGGAAGTCCATATCTGAAAGCGTCAGTAGTTATGGCGACGCCCTCAAGACCTTCCTTTTCGTAGCTTCCGGCCATAACTATCGAAAGACCAGTCATTGTACAAACAATAATTGTGTCAATGAATGTTCCCGTCATTGTAACGAGCCCCTGCCTTGCCGGTTCGTTTGTTTTAGCGGCAGCCGCAGCAATAGGCGCTGAACCAAGACCGGCTTCGTTGGAAAAAATACCTCTTGCAACGCCGTTTCGCATAGAAAGCATAACTATAGTAATACCGGCTGCTCCGCCGGCCATTGGTCTTAAACCAAATGCGCTTTTTATAACTGTTGCTACAGCGGCAGGAATTTCAGTAATATGTCCGAAAATGATGATAAAGCAGCAAAGGAGATAAATAATTATCATAGCAGGAACGATTATTTCAGACACTGAAGCGATTCTTTTTATTCCTCCGATAATGATAAGCGCAACAAGAATCGTTACAATAAGTCCGGCAATTATCGTTGTGTAGGTATAGTCTCTGCCGAAAACTTCTATTGTATGAGACTGGTCTGCGTCAAAAAATCCGTTTGCGGCAGATGTTATTCCATTTATTTGCGTGATCGTACCAATACCCATAATTCCGGCAAGAAGTCCGAAAACGGCAAACATTTTGGCAAGCCATTTCCATTTGATTCCAAGTCCGTTTTCTATGTAATAAAAAGGTCCGCCGAGTATGTGACCGTTGCTGTCGGTTTTACGATATTTAATGGCGAGAAGTCCTTCGGAATATTTTGTTGCCATACCGAAAAATGCGGCTATTTCCATCCAGAAGAGTGCTCCCGGACCTCCCGCAGCGATGGCAGTTGCAACTCCGACAATATTTCCTGTACCAATAGTAGCTGAAAGAGCAGTGCAAAGAGCGGCGAAGCTTGAAACCTCCCCGTGACCGCCTTCCTCGCCTTTGAACATGAATTTCAAAGCCGTTCCAAGTCGGCGTATCTGAACACAGCCTACTCTTACTGTAAGAATTATTCCGCAACCGAGTATCAGCACAATGAGTGGGATTCCCCACACAAATCCGTCTATCTTGCTTACGATTTCGTTGAATTTTTCCATTTATCCACCTCGTATTAAAACTAACCTCATAATTATACCACTCCGCACAATTTTTGTCAAGCTTACCGCATCAAAATGTATGTTTTCACCAATACGTCATCATTTTGGACAAACAGGATAACAGCATTCATTTTTTGTTATGCTTATTAAGCGGATATTTCTCCTT